>JBGTHH010000089.1:0-4475 GCA_041746275.1 Pirellulaceae bacterium
CGGTGTTATGTGAAGACGCGGATCGTCTGAGCGACTTCATTCTCTCGCGTCCCGGCTGCGCCTTCTACCGTCCCTCGACGGCTCAACGAGCTAGCGAACCAAACGCCATCGCCCTATAAAACAATTGTCCGAATGCACCCCCTAACGCGGCGGAGCCGCAACCGAATAGTAGAACGGAACTTGTTCCGTTTGTAGCCATGCCTGCGGCGACAAACGGAACAAGTTCCGTTCTACAACATGTGCGCACGGCGCGCATCATACGACGTAAGACTCTAACAGGTGAGCTAGCATTCATCACCAGAGACTGTCTTGCGGTATTCCCCGACTCTCGCTAGAAGGGACCGCGCGCCTGCCAATCGCGAAGGTATTGGACACGGGAGTCGCTGCGGTGATTCCTTATTTCTGAACTGGCTTTTCTGGCATTAGGCGATCAAACCCAGAGGGATCGCTGCTTGCATCCATGACACGTTCGATCTGGTTGCTCCTCATCTTGATCTTGCTAACGGGTTGCCGAGCGTTCGCTCCTCAGGCGAGCCCGAGCAAGTCCGCGCCCGTGCTCGACGTCTCCAAAATGCTCGTCCCATCGCACAATCGAGATTGGAGCCCTGATCTGGCGGTATTGCCCTATGTGGGCATCAACGGCAACCACGTGTTCATCAAGAACATTCGGAACTGTACGTACCATTCCGACGAGGATTATGTCGTCAAGCACTACGACAAACAGTTTGACCTGAACGAACTGGAACGCGTGGACTTTGTGGTGGTGCCTTTTAAGGACGCTCCCAGCCTGGCCCACACCATGTTGAGCTTTGGGTTCACTGACGGGCAGTTCCTGATCGTTTCCGTGGAAGCGCGCCTGGAGAAAGGAGAGAAGTATTCACCTTTGTTGGGAGAGCTGCGGCAGTACGAACTAATGTACGTGTTGGCCGATGAGCGGGACGCCATCTTGCGTCGCACGCAGCATCGCGATGTCGACGTATACGTTTACCGCACCATCGCCACACCCGCACAGGCCCGTGAGTTGTTCATCGATGTGCTGCGCCGCGTCAACCAGATCGCGGAAACACCCGAGTTCTACGACACGCTCAGCAACAATTGCACTTCGAACATCGTCCACCACCTCAATCGTTTGCGTCCGGGACGAGTACCCTACGATGTGCGGGTGCTCTTGCCAGGCTTCTCCGACGAGCTTGCTTACGAATTGGGTTTGCTCAGTACCAACCTCCCTTTTGCGGAAGCACGCCGCCAAGCGCGGGTGACCGAAGCCGCCAATCGCTATGCCGATGCGACGGACTTTTCGAGCAAGATCCGACGATAGTTGGTTCACGGGGAAGCTCGCCGCCGTGCGATAAAGTTTCCGTGAAATCGCTCAGCTTCCTGGCGTCCGTCTACGTCGCATGTTGCCGCCAGCGATGCGCGATGTCAGAATGAGCACGATTCCCGGCGCTTCGTCACAGTTCGTTCGTTAGCACTTGACTCCGGACAGGTTCGGAAAATGACACGTTTCAGCTCACCACGTGGGTCCGCCAACTCGTTGTGGCTCATGATGGTCGGTTCGTTAGTGATCGTAGGATTTCTGGGCTATTTGTTGCTCGGCGGCAATGGACAACGAGATCGCAGGACTCAGGGCGATGTCCCGAGTCCATCCTCGTCGACCAACTCGACGGGGAAATCGGTGGGGAAGGAGGCCGGCACTGGCGGCGAGTTGTTAGTCTACTGCGCGGCCGGAATGCGATATCCCGTGGAAAAGATCGCTCAACAGTACACCCAGGATTATGGGGTTCGCATCAACCTTCAATACGGTGGATCGAATACCCTGTTGAATCAATTGGAAGTCAATCAGACGGGCGATCTGTATTTGGCCGGCGAGGCGAGTTACTTGCAGTTAGCACAGGAAAAGGGCTTGACGATCGAGGCGTTGCCGTTGGCTGTGATGAAGCCCGTGATCGCCGTTAAGACCGGCAATCCCAAGGGAATTCAAGGCATCGCCGACCTATCTCGCCCCGACGTGAAAGTGGCCTTGGGTGATCCCGACGCGGCGGCCGTCGGTCAGATGGTCCGTCAGTTGCTATCGGCATCCGGTGATTGGGAACAACTCCACCGGCACACGACCCAAACGGGAGTCTTCAAGCCAACGGTTAACGAAATCGCCAACGCCGTGGTATTGGGGAGCGTTGACGTAGGCATCATTTGGGATTCGACGGTCGCCCAGTACAGCGAGCTGACTTCGGTGGAAGCGCCCGAACTGGCGGCAGGACTGTCGAGTGTAGAAGTTGGTGTCGTCTCGTTCTCGAAGAATCCGACCGAGGCGTTGCGTTTTGCCCGCTACATGGCAGCCCGTGATCGTGGACTCGAAACCTTTCGCTCCAGCGGGTTCACGACGGTCGATGGCGACATTTGGGAAGAACATCCCGAGTTGACGTTCTTTGCCGGAGCCGTGAATCGCGCGGCGTTGGAGCCGGTAATCAACGAGTTTCAGCAACGCGAGGGAGTCACCGTCAACGCGGTCTTCAACGGTTGCGGCATTCTCACCGCGACGATGCGCGGCATCATGGGAGGACAAACCGGAAGTTTTCCCGACGTCTACATGGCCTGCGATCTCTACTATCTGGAAGTCGTCGACGAGTTGTTTCAGGAGGCTGTCAACGTTTCGGAAACCGACATCGTGATCGTGACTCAACCTGGGAACCCCAAGCAGATCACTTCGCTGGCGGATTTGGCCAAGCCTGGCGTCCGTGTGGTGTTGGGGCATCCCGAGAAGTGTACGATCGGCGTTTTGTCACAGCGTTTGCTGCAAAGCGAGGGACTCTACGAAACGATTGTCGCTCAGGGAAACTTGGTCAACCAAACGACTAGCTCGGCGTTTTTAATTCCTCAAGTCGCGACGGGAGCTGCGGATGCTGTGTTGGCTTATCGCACGGACACGCGGGCGGAAGGCGAACGTTTGCAGGTCGTGGATGTGCCCTCCCTTCTCGCCAAAGCGATTCAACCGTTCGGCATCGCGCGGTCCAGCGACCACAAGTACTTGGGCCGCCGACTCTATGCCAAGTTGGCGGCGTCACGCGAGAAATTCGAGTCGCGTGGATTCAATTGGCGACTCGAACAACGTTCGTCCGAGCAGGCAAGTGCGGCCGTGAGCGGGCCGGGCGAACGTGCATCCCGCTCTGCCAAGGCTGAATGATCGGAGCCCGCTCGCCGTGACTGATGCCGCAGAGCCGCGACCGCGCCGAGTGCGTTCGGACCCGTACTTTTACCTGATCCTGGGGACGATCGGGAGCACGTATGTGGTGCTGATCCTCGCGTTGCTGCTGGCGGATGTCGCGTACATCGCCACCAGCGACATGAGCGAGCGGGTCATTCTCGATTTCGCGACCGATGGCCAAGGCCGAACCCTGGGCATCGGCGACTCCATCACGAATCAGTATGCCAAGTATGGGCTGACGGTGTCGACGGACTCGCCAGATCAATACGCGGCACGCATCGTCGACAGCGACAAGCCGTCGGCGGCCAACAGTCGTCTGGGGACTCCCAATCAGGCGTTTGGCGGAGCGGGCGTGGGGCAGGGGGGACAGGAACAATCGCCGGGGCGAAATAACATGCCGTTGGGCAAGGTCATCGTCCTGGCATCGCTTTCCGGGACGGACGAGCAGTCGTCGGCGTCGGGGCAGTTTGTCGCCAATTGGGTTCATCCCGTACGCGTCGAACGCGTTCGTTTCGCAAACTTAAGCGAGGAGAACACGGGGGAATTGATCACCTATGCCAGTGATGGCGCAATCATTCAGCGACACGGATTCGGGCCGCCGTCCGCGAACCGCTCGCTGGTCGTGGAAGTCGGTGACGAGCAGGTGTCTCGGATGGATGTGGCAACGAGCAGCAACTCGGCTACGGCCGAGATCGACTACACACTTGCCGGATTGATGAACGCGCGCTTCGATCGGCCAGGTCGCGAGACGATTCGCATTGGCAGTCTGCGCGTGGTCCCTCGCGAGGCGAGTGAGATCTCCGTGCGAAACGATCCCGGGACCCTGCGATTCACCTGGGAAGATCCAATTCAACTCGACGACCTGCAACTTCTTGACATCGCGGTCAGCGCGGCCTCGCTGACGACCTTCGACGCCGCTGGACAGCCGATCTCGACTCGGGAAATCCCAAACCTGGGACCCAACAGTTTCCAGCGGTTGCAGGTCGGTGATCGAGACGTCGCACGCCTGGAGATCCGCTTGCCAAACGGCGGTGCGCTGGCACGATTGAGCTTCACGTGGCACGCTCGCGTTCGGAGCGATTGGCAGCGCGAGAACCCCGGTTGGGCGCGGTTGATCTACAATCCCATCACCGCAGCATTGCAGAAGCCCGAGATTCAATACTCGATCCGGTTGACGCTGATCTCCTGCACCATGACCGCGATCTTATCGTTGTGGGTGGCGATTCCGATCGGCTACCTGATGTCGCGCCACGACTTCTTTGGTCGCAATCTG
>JBGTHH010000090.1:0-13142 GCA_041746275.1 Pirellulaceae bacterium
TGGAAGGATGCGCAAGTGGTCTCGGCGGATGAGTTCATAATAGGCTTGACCGAAAGCGGTTTAATGACCGCCGAGGATGTGCATGCCTTTCAAATCAGCCTGCCCCCGACGGGCGAGACGCAAACGACAAGCTCGCTGGCCACCGAACTGGTTCGCCGCGGGAAACTGACCAAGTATCAAGCGGGACGGATCGCCACGGGCCGTGCTGCGGGCTTGGTGTTGGGCAAGTACGTGATTCAGGACAAGATCGGCGAAGGGGGGATGGGGGAGATCTTTGTCGCCGAGCATCGGCGGATGAAGCGTCCCGTGGCCGTAAAGATCCTGCCCGAGGCCGCGATGAGTTCGCAGGAAGCCATTCGCCGCTTTCAACGCGAGGTCGAGGCCGCGGCGCAGCTCTCGCACCCGAACATCGTGACCGCCTTTGATGCCGGTGAGGAAGGGGGCATCCACTTCCTGGTCATGGAACATGTCGACGGACAACCGTTAGGCCACTATGTCGCGCGCAATGGTCCGTTGTCGATCGACCTAGCGCTCTCGTGTGTCATGCAAGCGGCCGTGGGCTTGGAGTACGCACACGCCACGGGCATCATCCACCGCGACATCAAGCCGAATAATCTGTTGCTCGACAAGACCGGTACGCTCAAGATCCTGGACATGGGACTCGCCCGATTCGACGACGGCCGCGGAACGCTCGCCGGCATCGACGATGGCTTGACCAAGCAGAACCAGATTATCGGCACCGTCGAGTATATGTCGCCCGAGCAGGTCGACGATTCGGCCGGTGTCGATCGACGTTCGGACATCTACAGCCTGGGCTGCACGCTGTTTCGCTTGCTGACCGATCGTCCGCCCTATCAAGGCGACACCATGGTCAAGACGTTGCTCGCCCACCGTGCGGAGCCGATTCCCTCGTTGCGTGCCCGGCGACCGGATGCTCCCGAGTGGTTGGAGACCATCCTGAATAAGATGTTGGCCAAGCTGCCTCGTGAGCGTTATCAATCGATGACCGAGTTGATTCGTGACCTACAGGTACACGCCGAGGAACTACGGGCCATCACCGCGCAAACCACCTCGCAACGGGCTTGGGTGAAATTGAACGAGCCCGCGACGAAGGTGATCGACTTGCCACGCACGACAACACTCGTCCACACCAAGGAACAGGAAACGGTCTCGCAGTCGCCCAGCGGCACCATTGAGGAACCGTCCCTGCGCACGATCAAGGCGGTCGGCATAGACCTTGGCACCACCTTCTCCGCCATCGCCTGTATCGATGACGCGGGGCGACCGCAGATCATCTCGAACGTCGAGGGTGACAAAACAACCCCCAGCGTGGTCTTTATCGATGAAGGCGACGTAATCGTAGGCAAGGAAGCCGCTAAGGCAATGGCGACCGATATGGCCTGCATCGCCGAGTGCGCTAAGCGCGATCTGGGGATGCGGTCGTATCGGCAATCGATTCGCGGGGTCGAGTATCCTCCGGAAGTGATTCAAGCTTGGATCTTGAACAAACTGCGGCTCGACGCCCAGGCCCAGATCGGCAATTTTCAAAAAGTGGTCATCACGGTCCCCGCTTACTTTGACGAGGTGCGGCGTAAGGCCACGCAGGACGCCGGTTTTGTGGCGGGGCTCGACGTAATCGATATCATCAACGAACCGACGGCCGCCGCTCTGGCTTTTGGCTTTCAACAAGGCAAGTTGAATCTTCAGGCCCCCGACACCGAGCCGATCCGAGTCCTGGTGTACGATTTGGGAGGCGGCACCTTTGACGTGACCGTGATGGAGATTGGTGCCGGCGAGTTCGTCACCTTGGCCACCGACGGCGATGTGCAATTGGGAGGTCGCGATTGGGACCAACGTTTGGTCGACTACATCGCCGAGCAATTCATTCGGACGTTTGGAATCGACCCGCGCGAGGAGCCGAATACGTTCGGCCGTCTGCTCCGCGAATGCGAAGACGCCAAGCGGACCTTGTCGACGCGGCAAAAGACTTCCGTCGCCTGCGACTATCAAGGCCGCGCGGCGCGATTCGAAGTGACGCGAGATAAGTTCGAGGAGATCACCCTGGACTTGCTGGAACGCACGGCCTTTACCACGCGTCATACGCTGCAAACGGCTCGGCTCCAGTGGAAAGACATCGCCCATGTGCTGGTTGTCGGCGGCTCGACGCGGATGCCGGCCGTCGTCGCGATGCTCACGCGGCTGGCTGGCAAGCCACCGAATACGACGCTTTCGCCAGATGAAGCCGTGGCTCAGGGCGCGGCGATCCACGCCGGCTTGGTCTTGGATCGGCTGGATGGTCGCAAGCCCAAGGTGAAAGTGCGCAATGTCAATTCCCACAGCCTCGGCATTGTGGGGACCGATCCGAAGACCAAACGTAAGCAAGCCGCCGTCTTGATCCCCCGCAACACGCCACTTCCGGCCACGGCCAAGCGGGTCTTCACCACGCTCAAAGCCGGCCAGCGTTCCGTGGTTGCCAGTATTGTTGAAGGCGAAAGCCAAGAGCCCGACGAGTGTATGCCGATCGGGAAGTGTACGGTGCGCAATTTACCGAAGGACTTGCCCGCTGGCACACTGATCGAGGTGCGTTTTCAGTACGAGGAGAACGGCACGTTGCGCATCGCCGTGAATGTGGCCGGTGTCGATGGCCAAGCCTCCCACGAAATTACCCGTGAGAACAAGCTCACCGCCAAAGAGCTCGCGGATTGGCGGAGGCTTGTGACCGGCTTGCCCCGTGCGGGCGCGTGATCAAGAGAACTCGCGCGGGCCGCTGGTCAACAACAGCACGCGCGAGCCGTTCCGATCGAATGCGTCCAGAATCGATGCTCTCAAGGCCCGTACTTTAGTGAAAGGCGGATTTGACTTCTGGTTTGTTCAGCACCACGAGCGCCCAGATGCCGATCGGCAAGCCCAGCAGACAACATGGTGAAATGCAGGGCAGGGCGGCGAGGATCGCGGCCGCCATCGAGAAACCATACGACTCCAGCTTCTGCATCTTCAGGGCACCAAGCAGGATCACCACGCCAATGGCCAACGCTACCAAGCCCATCACAATGCCCACCGTACCTTGCACCATAAGCTGCATTCCTTCCGGCTGATCGCCTGCGGCAGCCGCGCCCATCCCCAAACCCAGCGCATTCATGGCCAGCGATAGGACTTGCACGGCGATGCCAATGCCAGCGGTGACCATCAACCCGATGGCCGGACCTTTCACCAATGCCAAGGCATTCGCAGAGGGCGGAACGCCTCCCATGCCGCCGCTCGAACTCGGTTGGTAAGGATTCTCGTAGGGATTACCGCTCATGTGGTTCCTTTCCATTGCCCTTAAGGAGCAATATGACTTCGTGAAGTTTTACATGTGGCCTGTCGAAAAAGGAGTCTGACCCTTTCCGATAATCGCTTTGTTCGTGACCTGCTATGATCTCCCAAGGGGCTGACCCCTTTTTCGACAGGCTGCTAGCCGCAGGTGTCGAAGGTATCGGAGCCGAGCCGAGTATTGTCCAGATTCTAGCGCGGATTGCAAAGCTATTCTCGTCACTTTTTGCCGCGGCACATGAGTCGCCCCAGCTTTCCAACGCGGCGTGCGGTGAATTGACAATTACACCTCGAACGCTACGATGGCCAAAGGTAACTCCCAATGAAGCTTGAGCTTTTCATCCGAGGCAGCGAGAGCGGCCCTCGGCACGCTCCCGCACACGCTGCAACATAAAGGATGCTTTTCCATGACAACCCAAATCCTGGCAGCTCGCGCTGGCGAGATCACTCCCGAGATGGAGTTTGTGGCCCGCCGCGAGGATCTCTCGCCCGAATTAATCCGTGACGAGGTCGCCGCGGGACGCATGGTGATCCCCGCCAACAAAGTCCATCTGGCCGGGCGGCTGGAGCCGATGTGCATTGGCGTGGCGGCAACTTGCAAGATTAACGCGAACATCGGCAATTCGGCCGTGACCAGCGATGCCCAGGAGGAATTGGAAAAGCTCCACACCTCCGTCCACTTTGGCGCGGATACGGTCATGGACCTGTCGACCGGCAAGGATATCGACAACATCCGCAAGGCGATCATCGCGGCTTCCCCGGTCCCGATCGGAACGGTGCCGATCTATCAGATGCTCGAGGAACTGGGCGGCAACATCGAGGATATGCAGGCTCAACACTTCCTCGACATGGTCGAACATCAGGCGAAGCAGGGCGTCGATTACATGACGATTCATTGCGGCGTCATGCTCGAACACCTGCATCTCAGCACCCAACGCGTGACGGGCATCGTCAGCCGCGGCGGTTCGCTGATCGCCAAGTGGATGATGGTGCATCGCAAACAGAACCCGCTCTACACGCACTTTGACGACCTGTGCGACATCATGCGCCAGTACGATGTGACCTGGAGCCTGGGCGATGGCCTGCGTCCCGGTTCCATCGCCGATGCCAGCGACGCGGCGCAATTTGCCGAATTGGAAGTCCTGGGAGAATTGACGATGCGTGGCCAGAACAAGGGGACCCAAGTGATGGTGGAGGGCCCCGGCCACATCCCCATGGATCAGATCCAAATGAACATGGAGAAGCAAGCGGAGATCTGCAAGGGTGCTCCGTTCTACGTCCTTGGTCCCCTGGTAACCGACATCGCCCCCGGCTACGACCACATCACCAGCGGTATCGGCGCGGCGTTGGCCGGGTGGCATGGAGCGGCGATGCTGTGCTATGTCACTCCAAAAGAACATCTCGGCTTGCCCAACAACGAGGATGTCAAGCAAGGCGTGATCGCCTACAAGATCGCGGCGCACGCCGCCGACGTGGCTCGTCATCGCAAAGGTGCCCAGGATCGCGACGATGCCTTGTCGCGAGCCCGCTTCGCATTTGACTGGAACGAGCAGTTCCGCTTGTCGATCGATCCGGAAACGGCTCGCGCATATCACGATGAAACGTTGCCTCAGGACACGTTCAAGAGCGCCCACTTCTGCAGCATGTGCGGACCGAAGTATTGCTCGATGAAGATCACCGAAGATATTCGCAAGATGTCGGCCGAAGGAGAATTAGTTCCGCTGAATGCCGCCCCGTAGATTGCTTCGCGGAGATCATGGAAACTCCTCCTCCGGCTGAATCACCGCTCGATGTGACCGGCGTGCCCAGCACGCCGTTGCTGCGCGACACTGCCTTCCTCGGCATGACGGCCACGCAGTTCCTCGGAGCGTTCAACGACAATCTCTTCAAGCAACTCATGCTGTTGTTGGCCATTCCCGTCGGAGCGGCCGCCGCAGTCGAACAGGATCGGCAGGCGGTGGCCACGATCATCTTTGCCCTGCCGTTCATTCTGTTCTCGGGATACGCTGGCTTCCTTTCCGATCGGTATAGCAAACGCGGCATCATTGTGCTCTCGAAGGTCGCCGAGATTGCCGTGATGGCCTTGGGTTGGTTGGCGTTTGTTTATTACGCGACATTCGGCTATTCGGGCTTGTTGCTGGTGCTGTTTCTCATGGGGACGCAAAGTGCCTTCTTTGGACCCGGCAAGTATGGCATCTTGCCCGAGATGCTGCCGCAGGCACACTTGCCACGTGCCAACGGCATCATCCTCATGACGACCTTCCTGGCGATCATATTCGGCACGGCGGCGGCGGGATTCTTGGGCAAATCCTTCATTGATGACAACGCTGTTCCCGAATTGCGTGCGGTGGGACTCTGGCGCGGCTCGTTGATTTGTATCGGCATCGCCGTGGTCGGCACGCTGACTTCCCTCTGGATTCGGCGACTCCCTCCGGCCAAGCCCAAGCTCGTGCTGGAGTTCAATTCGCTGATCGTTCCCAATGACACGCGCAAGTTGCTGTTGGCGGATCGGGAACTATTGCTCGCGCTCTTCGCCTCGTGTGTATTCTGGTTGGTGTCCGGCATCGCGATTCAGGCGGTCAACTCGCTGGGGTTGGTGCAACTGCGGTTAGACAAGTTCTGGACCAGCGTGTTGACGGCGATCATCGGTCTAGGCATTTCCATCGGTGCTGTAATCGCGGGCCGACTCTCCCACGGGCGTGCCGATTTTCGCATCGTGCGCGTGGGCCTGTGGGGACTCGTGTGCTGCCTGTACCTGTTGTCGCTCTCCCGTGCGGGTGGCGTGCATGTGCTCGGCTTCGCGGGCAGCCTGATCGTCTTAGCGTTGCTCGGCATGGCGGCCGGTTTCTTTGCCATCCCCGTGCAGGTTTTTCTGCAATCGCGTCCACCCAAGGATCAGAAGGGACGCATGATCGCCGTGATGAATCTGGTGAACTTCATCGCCATCCTGCTGTCCGGCGTGCTGTATGGGTTGTTCGATCGACTGGTGGATAGTCAAGGTTGGCCGCGCAGCACGATCTTTGCCCTCATGGCCACCATCGTCCTACCGCTGGCCTTTTGGTATCGCCCTCGGAACGAGACGTAGCGCACGGAACGAAACGTTGGGGGAAACTCCTTCTCAGCAGTTAGCCGGGCAGGGTCGCAGGGCTACGGGGAACGTGGAGGGCCATGCCTACGAATGTATCTTTGATCACTTCGGAACGCGAATATCCTGGTGTCTCGTTTTGCCCATCATCGAAACCGATAGCTCTAAAGCCACGAACCCCTGAGCGTTCTCCGAAGTCGCGTCGCCGATGGAGATGGCCGAAATCGAGCAGGCGAGTGCGAACGCCTAATGACAGTCTTCACGACGAGCCGGTAGACTGCGCCGGTCGTTGTTGGCAACGCTCCTGTACGGTGGAGGCGGCTTATGCCTCTCGGTATCGATCCCAAAGTGGACTTCGCATTCAAGCTGGTCTTTGGCAGCCCTGACCATCCGCGGATCACGATTCATTTTCTGAATGCGGTCTTGCAGCCCTTGCGGCCGATCACGGCGGTCGAGATTTTGAATCCCATCCAGCACCGAGACCGCTCGGACGCCAAGCTCGCGTTTCTGGACATGCTGGCTCAACCACCGATCAACACGGTGGGGAAACCGGCGACAATCGTGCCTCCGTGAGCGCAACTGTCACCTAACCGCGCCGCGGGTTTCCCGCAGATGAGCACCGTGGCGGACCCTTTGACAACCGAGTCCGGGGGGCCGGTGCAAGTCGCCATCGAGCCGACCGTGGCGGCGGGCAAACTGCCGATCAACACGGTGGGTGCCACCGCCGATATGATGGGACCGCCGACGTGCGGTACCGGGCCGGGCTCCACCATCGGGCAGACGTGCATGTCGGTCATACGCGCGGCTGGCTGGGACATCGAAAAGTCCTGGAAGATGGTACGCGGCACAATTCAATTCAACGAACGATCATCGCGAGCCGCATTGTAGCAACGTCGTGTCGGCTCCGCAAAGTGAATGCGGTCGCGGAATGGATACCTAAACCAAGAATAGACTCGACGATCATTTCCGCATTTTCTCAACTCCAGGCATTTCCCGGCTTAACTGGAATTGGCACCGCATGGAGGATCACGCCTCACACTTGAAACCGCCTTGAAAGCCATCGTGTACGCTTCGCGTCTCGATCTATGGCAGGACACGGGGAGATACCGCCAGAAGACGCGGTCGTTTGGCTTGCCGCTGCATGGGGATTATGCTGTAATATCGTCCACCTAAAACCACTCCTACCCTGAGCTTGATGCGAGTTCTTTCCCACGTCAGGCCAGTCCACTCGCCACCGAGTTCTTGATCGGATCGCTATGGCGGTTTGCACGGATCACTATCGATCACTTGCACAGCGTGTCGCGTGGAGCGTTTTAGCCGTACCGCTCGTGTTGTCTCTGACAGCCACGTTGTCTGCCAATGAACCGGTAAGCCAGGGTCAACACGCGTCCGTCGATTTCCTGCGCGATGTTGTGCCGGTGCTCAGCAAAGCGGGTTGCAACGGCGGTAAGTGCCACGGTTCGTTCCAAGGCCGCGGCGGCTTTCGGCTCTCGCTGTTCGGCTTCGACGCGAACTTCGACCGCGAAGCCATCGTCCATGCCGCTCGCGGGCGTCGCGTCTCGGTAACGGCTCCCGAACAGAGCCTACTGCTGCGCAAGCCACTGGCCGAAGTGCCACATGCCGGTGGACGAAGATTCGGACACAACGACGCCAATTACCAAACGCTGCGCGATTGGATCGCCGCCGGGATGCAGCCACCGCGAGATCCGGCGTTGCATGTCGTGCGGTTACAAGTTGAGCCGACGAACTTGGTGATGCCACCGGGACAGAGCGCGCGGTTGGCCGTGACCGCCGAGTGGTCGGATCAGGTGATTGAAGACGTGACGGACTTGGCGTTGTTCGAATCACGCGACGAGTCACGCGCGGAAGTCGATGCGACCGGGCATATTCAAGCCCTGCGTGCGGGCCGAACTTCGCTGACGGTCTCGTTCATGGGACAAGTCGCCACGGTCTCCGTCACGTCGCCTTATGAGCAGAGCGAATCCCTGACGACGTTCACTCCGCGAAATTACATCGACGAACTGGTGTCGGCGGAATGGCGACTCTTGGGACTCTGGCCAGCGGAGCCATGCGACGACGCAACATTCGCACGTCGTGTGTTTCTGGATTTGATCGGCACGTTGCCAACCGTGGACGAAGTGCGTGCTTTCGTGGCCTCCACCGAACCGGATAAACGGGCTCAGCTCATCGAGTCGTTGCTCGCACGGGAAGAGTATGTCGATCACTGGTCGCACAAGTGGGCCGATCTGCTACGCGTCCATCGGCGGTATGTGGGCGACAAGGGATTATGGTCCTTTTGGTCCTGGGTGCGGGAGATGGTTCGCGAGAACTGGTCGGTCGATCGCCTCACGCGAGAATTGCTCACGGCCCGCGGCAGCCTGTTCTCCAACGGAGCCACGGCCTACTACTTTGTCGATGGCAAGCCGGAGGAGTTGGCCGAAACCACTTCGCAATTGTTTCTGGGCGTACGCCTGCAATGTGCACGCTGCCATCATCATCCGTACGAAGTGTGGAGCCAGGAGGATTACTACGGGCTGGCCAACTTCTTCACGCGGCTCGAAATCAAGGACAATGCCGACAGCGCGCGGTTCGGCGGGACGATGTCGTTGCGACCGTTGCGTGAAGTCAACCGAGATCGTCGTGTCGCCATGACGGTGCCGCCGCGGTTGTTCGGCGAGCCTGCGGATCTCGAGTCGCGGGACGATGTGCGAACGTTGCTGGCCGAGTGGATTACGGCGACCGAGAACCCGTTCTTCACGCGCAACTTCGTCAATCGCTACTGGTCGTATCTCATGGGACGGGGACTCGTCGAACCGGTGGATGATCTGCGAGCCACGAATCCGGCTTCACATCCCGAGTTGCTCGAAGCGTTGAATGCGGACTTTGTGCGGCATGGACTCGACACCAAACATCTGTTGCGCACGATCTGTAACTCGCAGGTCTATCAACTCGCCGCAGTGGTCGCTCCCACACGCGATCAGGACGGCATGTTCTATACGCATCGTCGGTACGCTCGGCTGCCTGCCACGGTGATGTTGGATGCCGTCAATCAGGTCTGCGGGACGTTCGAGCGATTTCCGGGGATGCCGCAGGCGACCCGCGCCGCGCAGTTGCCCGACCCGCAGATTCCGTCGTACTTCTTGGATGCCTTTGGCCGGTCGGTGCGCAGTAATCCGTGTGAATGTGCCACTTCGAATGCCCCCGATCTAGCGCAGGCACTCCACTTCATCAACAGCACGGATTTGAACGCCAAGATCTCCGCGCCCGAGGGTCGACTGCACCGCTTGCTTCAGGCCGGTCGGGACGATACTGAGATCATCGAGGATCTGTACGTGGCAGCCTTTGGTCGGTCGGCCACTGCCGAAGAACAAGCGACCGCGATGGCGTTCGTCGGGGAAGCCGAGTCGCGTCAGATCGGTTTCGAGGATCTGCTGTGGACGTTGTTGAATTCCACCGGGTTCGTATTCAATCACTAGCCAAGGGACTTGAGGAGGACTCATGCTGACCTTCGATACATCGCCTGGAGTTCGCCGTTGCGACGGTTGGCGACGACGCGATCTATTGCGTCTCGGCAGCCTTTCGTTCTTTGGTTTATCGCTGCAGCAGGCTTTGGCGGCTCAAGCCGAATCGACGGACGCGGCCACTCGCGATCATCGCAGTTGCATCCTGCTGTGGTGCGCCGGGGGAATTAGCACGGTCGATACCTTCGACATGAAGCCCGAGGCACCGATTGAGTATCGCGGCGAGTTTCGTCCGATTTCGACCAGCGTTCCGGGACTGTCGGTGTGCGAGCACCTGCCCAAACTGGCTCAACAGATGCATCGCATCGGCCAGATCCGCACCATCGTCCACTCCGGCTCGCAACACGCGGAAGCCAACCATTTCATGTTGACGGGCTATCCGCAAATTCCGGATGTGAATGCCCAACCGGCTGGCGCGGTCATCCATCCCTGTTGCGGTTCCGTGGTCAGCGAGCAGCTCGGTTGGCGAAAGGCGTTGCCGCCATTTGTGCAGTTGGCGGGCAGCATTCAATACCACCACGCCGGTTTTCTCGGCTCGGCCCTCGATCCGTTGCGAATCAATAGCGATCCCAATAGCGCCACGTTTCAGGTTCCCGATGTGAGCGTTCCCGAGGCGATTGGTACCGCGCGTCTCGATCGACGTCGACGCATGTTGCAGGCCGTGGATGCGTATCAACGCGTCACCGAACGTGCCGGTGGCGTGGTGGCCGATCGCAACGAGTTTTATCAACAGGCTTTCGATTTGATCACCTCGCCCGCCGCCAAAGAGGCTTTTCGTATCGACCAGGAATCGGCGGCGTTGCGCGACCGCTATGGACGCAATCGCGCGGGACAATCCACGCTGCTGGCTCGGCGGTTGGTCGAAGCGGGAGTGCGGTTTGTGACTGTGGCTTTTGATGGCTACGACACGCACGACAAGAACTTTGTGCGACTACGCGACCCACTCCTGCCCACGCTCGACATGGCCTATTCCACCTTGCTGGAAGATTTAGCCGATCGCGGACTTCTGGAGCAAACGCTGGTGATTTGCATGGGAGAATTCGGTCGCACGCCCAAGATCAATGGCCAGACGGGTCGCGATCACTATCCACTGGTCAACAGCATTTGCGTGAGTGGGGCGGGAGTGAAGATGGATGGTCATGTGCATGGTCGCACCAATGACAAGTGCGAGTACGTCGTGGGGGCCGCCGACTCGACTCACGATCTGGCCGCGACGATTTATCATCTGTTGGGTGTGGACCATACGAAGGTTTATCGCAACATCGATAATCGGCCTATCTTCACGACGGATAACGGCCGGCCCATTCGCGGCATTCTGGCGTAAACGCCTATTAAAAAAGGGGTCTGACCCTCTCCAGACGATTGTGATTCCGAGTGCTCTCCAAAGCTTCCAAGGGTCTGCCCCCTTTTTCAATAGGCTGGTAATCTCCCATGAACCTTCGCTTCATCCTCGCATGCGGATTTCTGCTGTGGCCGACGGTTGTCGTGGCGGAACCCGACTATCATCAAACCGTGTTGGAGTCGATCTTCCCGGCTGGCGGGCAACGCGGCACGACCGTACGCGTGGAGTTGGTGGGAGCCAAGGCGAGTTTAAAAGGATCCGACTCGATCGTCATCGATGGCCCCGCGGGAATCACGGTCTCGGAGGTCGCGGCGAATGATAAGGGAGTCGTTCAGGCTACGTTCACGATCGCCGAGGATGCCGCTGTGGGACGACGCATGATCCGCGTCCATGGCGGCGCGACCGGATTGACCAACTTCCGCTGGTTCTTCGTCGGAGCTCTGCCGGAACATATGGAATCGAAGGACAACAACCGTCTCGACGACGCCGAACCCTTGCAGCTCCCGATCGTGATCAATGGACGCGTCAACCCGGCCCTCGATCAGGATTGCTTTCGCTTCGAGGCGCGCGCCGGACAGAAGGTCGTGGTGGCCGTGCTGTCCCACTGGTTGGATGCAATTGGCTACGATCTGACAAACATGGGTTTCGCCGATTTGAGCCTGGAGGTTCTCGACGCCGAAGGACGCGTTCTGGCTCAGGCGGGAGACACGTTGGGCAACGATCCGTTGATATACTTTGCCGTCCCCCGCGATGGCGCTTACATCGCGCGAGTCAGCGGCATGGGCTTCAAGGGATTTGCACAAGCCATCTATCGCTTGACGATCGGCGAGGTTCCCTATCCGATCGCGCTGTTTCCACCGGGAGGTCGGCGTGGCGAGACCATCGACGTGGAATTCTTTGGGCCGAATGTTCCGCCAGGGACTCGGCACTTGATTACGATCGACGACGATCCTTTTCCCGTGCAGTACGTCAGCATGCTCGGCGAATTTCCAGGCGTCCATGAGCTGCCGTTGATCCGCGATGATTTGCCGCAGTCCCTTCAGTTGCAACCCACGGTCGATCGCCAAGCCGCTACGGCGATCAGTTTACCGGTCACGATCGATGGTCGATTCGACGCGCCCAGCGATGACGACTGGTTTCGGTTGCCGCTCGAGGCGGGGCGGAAAGTCACGTTCGAGATCATGGCCCAACGGCACTTGCGCGCGCCCGTGGACACGCTCGTCGAGATCTTCAACGCGGCCGGGGAACGCGTCGCGATGAACGACGACGGTGCCTTGTTCGGAGGCGAGTGTACCCACGACTTCGTCCCCTTCGACAGCCGACTGGAGTTCACGGCTCCCGCGGACGGCGAACATTTCATTCGGGTGTCGGAACAATCGGGATCGGTGGGCGAGCGTGCGGTGTATCGGTTGTCGGTCCATGACACCGAGCCGGACTTTCGCCTCTATCAATTTCCCGACGCCGTGCCGATTTGGGGCCCCGGCTCGACCGCCGCGTTTGTCGTGGAAACGCATCGACTGGGCGAGTTGAAGGAGGATATTGAGATCACTGTGGAAGGGCTCCCGCCGGGTTGGACCGGCAGCACCATCGCCGCGCTCGGCTATGAATATCGCGTGCCGCTCCGCGCTGCGGGGCAAAAGTCGCTGTTGACGATTACCGCGCCCGCCGACGCCGAGGTGGGCACGATCGCCGACTTCCGCGTGGTTGGCCGCTGCCGGATCGGCGAGCGTGAGGTGATTCGCACGGCGCAGCCATTGACGCTCTATATGTGGCAGGAGCCGAATCACTTTCGCTTCAGCCCACGCTCGCGAGTGGTCGTGGCCGCGCCGCATCCGTTCCGTCTGTGGGCTGAGTCCGAGGAGATTCGGGGTAGGGCAGGGGA
>JBGTHH010000091.1:0-6288 GCA_041746275.1 Pirellulaceae bacterium
CACGACTCGACCAGCATCCTAGCCAATTCAGGCAACGCCAGTTCTACTCACCGATAGCTTGATCTTCAAGGCTACTGGATGGTGGTTGCCGCCGGCGGGTGAATAATCCCGCTAGTTGCCTTGTGTGTGGCTGGTCTGGCCTTAAGATCGTAGTAATCGAGTCGGCCAGCCCACGCGCCGGGCGCCGTCAAGTTCGCTGTCCCTTGGTCATCTAATCACGAGTACCCGGCTTATGAATTCCGCCGCCAAGCCGCTGGTCGGTGTCATCATGGGAAGTAAGTCCGACTGGGAAACCATGCGGCAGGCCGTTGAGATCCTGAATCAGTTCGAAGTGCCATGCGAACACCGGATCGTGTCGGCCCATCGGACTCCGCAGTGGATGTGCGAGTATGCCCAAGCGGCCGAGGAGCGTGGCCTGCGAGTGATCATCGCCGGTGCCGGCGGCGCGGCCCACTTGCCGGGTATGGTCGCCGCCCAGACGACACTCCCCGTGCTCGGCGTTCCCGTTCAGAGCCGTGCTCTCTCGGGATTGGACTCACTTTTGTCGATCGTCCAGATGCCAGGCGGCATCCCTGTCGGTACGCTGGCGATTGGCGAAGCGGGAGCGAAGAATGCCGGACTGTTGGCGATCCGCATTTTGGCAATCGAGTCCGCCGAATTGCGACGGAAGCTACAGCAATATCATCACGAGCAGTGTCAACGCGTCATGGAGGATACGCTGTGAGCGAGCCGATCTTGTTCCCAGGTGCGACGATTGGCGTGCTGGGGAGTGGACAACTGGGCCGCATGTTCACGATCGCCGCCCGACGCATGGGCTATCGTGTGCATGTCCTTTCCCCAGACAGGGACACACCCACCGGCCAAGTCGCGGATGTCGAGATCAACGCGGCTTATGATGATTTGGAGGCGGTCACCGAATTCGCTCGGCAAGTTCAGGCGGTGACATTCGAGTTCGAGAATGTTCCACAAGCCACCGCGGAACTCGTGGCGCAGTATGCTCCCGTTCGTCCGGCGGGAAGCGTCTTGCACGTCACTCAGAACCGCCAGCGAGAGAAATCGTACTTGCAGGCAGCGGGATTCCCGGTCACGCCATTCGTCGCTGTGCCTGACTTTGCCGAACTACAAGCTGGCCTCGCGCGGTTCGGCTATCCCGCCATCTTGAAGACTGCGGATTGGGGCTATGACGGCAAGGGGCAACACCGCATCGCGTCCTCGGAACAGGCGCTAACGGCTTGGTCTGAACTGCAAGGCCAGTCGGCCATTCTCGAACAATTCATCCCGTTTGTCGCCGAATTGTCGGTCGTGGCGGCTCGTGGCAGCGACGGTCAAATCGCCCATTACGAACCCTTTACCAATCAGCATCGCCATCACATTCTCGATGTGACGCTGGCCCCGGCCACGGTCACGCCCGAGATTGCGGCG
The DNA here is from genome assembly GCA_041746275.1 of Pirellulaceae bacterium. GTDB lineage: Bacteria > Planctomycetota > Planctomycetia > Pirellulales > Pirellulaceae. The sequence continues at coordinate 1,423 of JBGTHH010000091.1, forward strand.
GCCGCCGTGGAGATCGCTCGGGGCGTTCTCGAAAAGCTAGAGGTTGTCGGGGTGATGTGCGTCGAGTTTTTTCTCACGGCGGACGAGCAGTTGTTGATTAACGAGTTAGCCCCACGTCCGCACAACTCGGGGCACGTCACGATCAATGCTCATGTGACGTGTCAGTTCGAGCAGCAAGTTCGCGCCGTGTGCGGTTTGCCGCTCGGCTCGACGGCACAACTCCGGCCCGCAGCCATGGCAAACTTACTCGGCGACGTTTGGAACGCGGGGGAACCGGACTGGTCAGCGGTGTGCGAGTTTCCCGAGGTGAAGTTGCATTTGTACGGCAAGGCCGCAGCTCGTTCAGGTCGCAAGATGGGACACCTGACGGCTCTGGCCGACGATGTCCACACGGCCGAGCAGCGCGTCCTCGCAGCTCGGCGAGTCCTTTGTCGTGGGACGCTCGACGACCAAGACGAAGCATCGCGTTTGGCTCCGCAATTGGCCCAGCGGTAGCCTTCGTCGAGACAGATTTCCAGTTGTGACGCAGTGCCATGTCCAGGAGAAACGGCGAACCAAGTGAGCGAGATTGATCAAGCTGCGGAGGTGATTCGGCAGGGGGGTGTGGTCGCCTTTCCCACCGAGACCGTCTACGGTTTGGGAGCGAATGCACTGGACGCGACTGCCGTGGCCCGCGTCTTTGAACTCAAAGGCCGACCTCGCTTCGATCCCCTGATCGTCCACATCGCCGATTTTGACGCCCTCGATGCGCTCGTCACCGCCTACTCCGCTCCCGCGCGATTATTGGCCGAACGATTCTGGCCAGGGCCCCTGACCTTGGTGCTTCCGAAACGATCGTGTGTTCCTGATATCGTCACTGCGGGCTTGCCGAGCGTGGCGGTGCGGCTGCCGGATCATCCTATCGCTCGCGACCTGATCCGCAGTGCCGGGGTGCCGCTGGCCGCTCCCAGCGCGAATCTCTTCGGACGGACGAGCCCCACGACCGCTGCCCATGTGTTCGAGCAATTCGCCGACCGACTCGACATGGTTCTGGATGGGGGCGCATGTTCGGTCGGTGTGGAATCGACGGTGGTCTCGTTTCTCGACGCGCGACCACTACTGCTGCGCCACGGCGGAGTACCCCTGGAGGACTTGGCGGCGACGATCGGACCCATACAGTTGCCGACTACCGAAAGTGAACGAGCCGTGGCACCCGGGCAATTACCTAGCCACTACGCTCCGCGTACGCCACTGCGACTGTTTAATGGTCAGCCCTCGTTCACGAGCGGCCAGCGGGTCGGTTTGTTGTGCCTGCGCTCCCCCCGCGATCACGCACCCTGGACGGCGATCGAGGTCCTTTCCGCACGCGGTGATCTCAAGGAAGCCGCCACGCGATTATTCGCGGCGATGCGGCGTCTGGACGCGTTGGACTTGGATTTGATCCTGGCCGAGTCGGTCTCCGAAACCGGCTTAGGCCGCGCAATCATGGACCGCCTCCGCCGCGCGTCCGCTGGTGAGTGATTCGCTAACTCTATGCAGAAACTGTTCTTTCGAGTCGAGTTAGGACGTTTCTTCATAAACCACTTCGCAAATGGTAGTTACGTCTAATATCCCCAAAGCGACGCCCATCCTAGTCCGACGCGTGAGCAAGGAGCGAGGGAAGAACAGGGGAATCCCTCGCTCACGCGTCGGGTTACGAATCATCCGGCCTGGACAGATATCTTCGACTCGCTGTCACGGGCCAGAATTGTGAGCAACTCAAATTGACGGGACGAAATATTGCGATATACTCACATCAACTGACGGAGTAGCTTGTTCACGTTGTCGCAGGCGCCGTCGCGAAGTCTTTATTGAGGAAGTTGACGAAAATGGCTGAAGGTACAATCAAACGGCTGACGGAAAAGGGATTCGGTTTCATTGACACGGGAGGCGAGAAAGACTTGTTCTTTCATATGTCCGCCCTACAAGGAGTTCGTTACGACGAGCTTCAGGAAGGGCAGCGTGTCTCGTACACCGAGGGACGTGGACCGAAAGGTCCCGCAGCCGAAAATGTCACTTTGATCTAAGTGACCGACCTTTGAAGTAGCAGACAAGAAGCCGGCGATTTTCGTCGGCTTCTTGCGTTTTAGCCCCCGCATTCACGCCGCTCGCCCGCCGGGGCGAATGATCCCTACACGATCAGCTTCAAGTCGGGCCGATTCGACAGTCGATAGATTCTTGTCACCCTGGTTGCCTTATCGTCCAGGCGACGCGCTCACCAGGCAACTCCACCGTGCCAGGAAACCAACATGCGCACGCTTCGAGCCGCTTTGCTGCTGGCCTTGATTTTCGCTGGCCATCCCTGCCCAGGGGCACGCGGGAGTCATCCCTCGTATTTGATTCTGCAAGGCCCAACGGTGCCGACGCCTCATCGTCCTGTCAACCGAGGCTACTATCCGGCCCACGGTTACGCCGTTGAACCGCGAGCATATTCCTATGGCTGGTTTGGTGCTCAGCCCCAACCGCAGTGGTCTCGGCATTTCGGCTTCTATCGCAGCTATACCGAATGGTCGGCTCGCTAGCGTCCGAAGCCAAAGAAGAAGCTGAAGTTCTGGATATTGTCGGAATCGGCGCGCGCGACGGGGATGGCGAGATCCAAGGCCAATGGAGCGGGGCCCATTGCCGGAATGGAAATCCGCAAGCCCACACCGGGTGCCACGCGATAGGTATCCGCATCGAAGCGAGCTACTTTCTCCGTGGTTCCGAAGTCACAAAAGACCACACCTTTCAGCATGTCGTCGGCGGTTAACGGGAAGAGGTATTCGACCGATCCGAGGAAACGGAACTGGCCGCCAAGTACGACGCCGGTGGTGGGATCGACGGGCGACGCGCCGCGGAAATCGAAGCCTCGCATCGTCGAGAAACCACCCGAGAAGTAGTTTTCATAGATGGGCGTGTCCGAGCCGGATAAGCCAACTCGGAAACTATAACTCAGCGTATGGCGTCCCGAGCCATCCGGGCGTTCCCGGGCCAGGAAGTATTGACGATAGTCGATTTCTCCTCGCGGATAGTCGAACGACCCAAACGCTTGTTCATAACTCAACTCAATGAGATGACCTTCCGTGGCCGCGAACGGCGAGTCGCGCGTATCGTGCGTCATGGTCATCTTACCGCTATACAATCCGCTATCCCCGGCGACTCGATCCAGCTCCGTTACGCCAGGGACGCGGATGCGATCGATGCCCACATTCTCGGCGCGCACCGCACCGCTCAGCGACAAATCATGTGTTAGGCGATAACCGAGTGCGACTCGTCCGCCCAGTCGCTCTTCATCCCAATCAAAGAAACGCCGATTGAAGAAGAAGCCGCTCAGATTCAAGCTGAACGGTGTGGGGATTGTGCCGAGATACAAATAGGGTTGTGTGAAGCTGACGAGGTAGCGTTGCACTTGCGTGCCTGGCTGTGCCTCCACGCGAAAGCCCTGGCCGCCGCCGCGCCACGCGGTACCGTTCACGACATCCTGGAAACTGGTCGGTGGACGGCGCCAATCGAAGTTGCGTTCGTCGATCGTCACTTGGCCCGTCACGCCAAGATCCGAGTTGACTCCCATGCCGAACATGAATCGACCGGTTCGCGTTTCCTCGACATAGACATCAAAGTCAACGGCCGGTGGTAAGGGGATTTCGGGTGGCAACAAAGGATCGCCATTGCCGTGCGGCAACACGCCAGGGAATTGGGTGATCGGTGCGGGGAGCGGCTCTTGAACGAATTGTTCGACCGTCGATCGGTTGTAGTCGACCTGCGGCGCGTAGCCGGGTTGAGGTTGGTAGTTCGGTTGGGGCTGATAACCGTTACCCGTCGACGGATACCCATAACCGGGATTCTGGCCGCGCAGGATGGGCTCGCCCGAAGCACGCATGGGCAACCGCAAATGATCGGCGCTACCCGCAGTGGGTTCGTTCACCGGTGCGAACCAGTTCCGGGGACTCTGGCCACGCACGACCGGGGCCTGGGGTGGGGTGTACGGAACCGACGGAGTGACTGGCGGCGATGCGGTCGCCGAGGGAGTGGCTTGAGGCTGCAAATTAGAAGGACTCGCCGCCACCGGCGATCCGACGGTGGGAGCATAAGGTGGCGGCGCATAGGACGTCGGTGGCACCGTCATGCAGCCCAGCGAACTGGCCGCGATGACAATGCAACTTCCGACGAACGTGAGGCTCAGTCTCAACGGATTGCTCCTGCCAACCTTAACGGAACGGAACCGCCGGTGCCTCGGAGGGCAGCGGTTCCACAAAAATATCGAGGTCAATTTCCGGCATATCAGGACTCTGGCCGCGCACCGCGCTGCCCGATCGATTGCGAGCCACAGTTCCCGTCTCATCTAGGTCCGGCGGACGGATCACGATCCGGGGCTCCTTGCCACTGCCGGGATCCGTTTCAAACAATTGGGAAGACTTCAGTCGCCGCTCGCTGTTACGCACCTCGCGAATGTCTACCAGATCGCCCGGACGGATCGAGAGGCGGTCGCGAATCACGCTTTCGCGTGTATGGGGAAATTCCCCGGCGATGTAAACGTTGATCCGACCCACGCGAAATTGTTCGCCTTCGGTAATGTTGTAAACCAAGTCGAGCTTCCCCTGGTCCTCGAACGAGAAACGCGGTTCGGCTTTGACGTCGGCGAAGATATACCCCTGACTGCCGTAAACGTCGCGCAAGGCGTTGACGTCGCGATCCATCCTGGCTTGGTTGAAGTAATCGCCCGAGTGCAATTGGAGCGACGCCTCCAACACGGACACGTCAAAAATCGTGCTTCCCAAGACCGAGACATTACGCACGATGAACTGTGGCCCTTCGTCCACGACGAATCGCAGGCGGAGCCATGAATTGTCGTCGTTGTACTCCAACTCA
>JBGTHH010000092.1:0-2627 GCA_041746275.1 Pirellulaceae bacterium
CCTCGACCGCGTCGGTCGACGTCTGGCTGTCGGCGTTTTGCGACAAGCCATCGACATCGAGTCCGTCCAGGCTGGCCTCCTGGATCACGATCGCGGCGTCGCTGATGGCATCCGCCTTCAGACTGGCCACTTCATTGAGGAAATCGTCGGCGGCGAAGGCGCTCGAAGCGAACAACACTACGGGAACCATCGCGAACAGTGTTCTCTTAAGCATCGGTCCAATCCTTTATGTGCGGCAGATTGAGTGGAAAGAGACAGGCGAGTCTGCCAAACTTCGCGTGTCTGCTGAGTTGACTACAAGGAGCTAAGCGACGAGCGGGATGTTTTGTTACACGTTCCGCGGAATATTTTTTCTCGCGCCGCATCGGCTCCGAGCGGAGAAGGGCAGAGAGGTCGGGCCGCCGGTCATTATCGCGCCATGTACTTCAGCGCGTCCTCTGGATCACTCGTGTCCTTCGGCGGCGGTTAAATCAAAACGACCCAGTCGCTCGCTTGCACTTCAGCGAGAATCGTGTTGATCTGCGGCTTCTTGTGCTGCGGTTGCGGACGCCTCGATTTGGGTTTACGCTGGGCCATCCTTGGCTCTCCTGGTGAAGTGTTCGTTGTGAGAAACCCACAACATCGTGGAGAGCCACGTCTTTCACCAAGTTCAGTCCCTACGGCGAGCTCGTGCCAGCACCAAGATCCGCTCTTTACATCGGCCCTATCAATTGGAATTCATCACGGAAGGACCAACCAACCTGCATGTTCGATTCCCCGCACCAGCCACGAGTCCACCGATGCCCCTGCTAGGCGCTCACATGTCGATCGCTGGCGGGTACTATCGAGCCATCGAACATGCTCGTACCGCGGGGTGCGACTGCGTGCAGTTGTTTACCAAGAACAACAATCAGTGGCGGGCGAAGGAGATCACCGAGTCCGAGGCGACGGCGTTTCGCCAAAAACTGGCGGAGCTTGGCATCACGCGCCCGCTGGCTCATAGCTCCTACCTCATCAACTTGGCTACTCCCGAGGATGCGTTGTGGCAGAAGTCGGTGGATGCTCTGGTAGTTGAAATGTTGCGGGCCGAGCAACTGGGACTGGACGGTGTGGTTTTGCATCCGGGAGCCCATACGACGGCAAGTGAGGAGGAGGGCCTGCGGAATGTCATTCGCGGCCTGAACGCGATGTCGTCCCGAACTCGTGGATTGACATGCCGCTGCCTGCTCGAAACGACGGCCGGTCAGGGCAGTCACTTGGGCTGGAAGTTCGAGCACTTGGCGGAGATTCTGAAAGGCGTGCTGAATCCCGATCGATTTGGAGTCTGCCTCGACACCTGCCATGTCTTCGCGGCGGGTTATCCCTTGGGAACGCCAGCCGAATACGAGGAGACGATGAATCAGTTCGAAACGATCGTCGGGCTGCAACAGATCCGCGCGTTCCACTTGAACGACAGCAAACGCGAACTCGGCTCGCGGGTCGATCGCCACGAGCACATCGGCCGAGGCGAACTGGGTCTGGAGCCGTTTCGCCACCTCGTCAACGATCCGCGTTTTCAACAGATTCCCATGTATCTGGAAACCGCCAAAGGGACCGAAGACGGCGAAGATCTGGATGTGCTGAACCTGCGCGTCCTGCGCGACTTGATCAACTCGCCCACGAAGTAAGGGAACGCTGTGCTCGACAATGGAGACGGAGGTTTCCGTAACATGCCGCCATGAAAGTCATCGCCCTGCAATCGGGAAGTAACGGTAACGCGATTTATGTCGAGGCTGGTGACGCACGCATTTTGATCGACGCCGGGATTAGCGGTGAACAAGCGCGGCAGCGATTGGCCGCCCACGGCCGCGACATCTCGGCGGTCGATGCACTGCTCATCTCCCACGACCATCGCGACCATAGCTGCTGCCTCGGTGTGTATCACAGAAAGTTTGGCCTGCCGATCTATATCACGCCTGGCACACTGACGGTCGCCAGGAAGAAGATGGACTTGGGGCATCTGCGAGACATCCGCCACTTCCAAGCCGGCTCGAAGCTGTGTATCGCGGGCTTGACGATCGAAACCATTCCGACGCCGCATGACGCCGTCGATGGCGTAGCCTTTGTCCTCGACGATGGCCGATGTCGGCTAGGTGTGCTGACCGATCTCGGACACGCTTTCGTCGAGTTGATTCCGGCGATCCGTTCGCTGGATGCGGTGATTATCGAAAGCAACTACGACCCCGCCGCGCTCGAGCGAAGCGCCTATCCGGAAGGCCTCAAGCAGCGTATTCGCGGACCCGGCGGGCATTTGTCGAATGACGAAGCCGCGGAATTGCTCAACCTAGCAGCCACCACACGTTTGCAGTGGGCTTGCCTGGCTCATTTGTCCGCGGATAGCAACGATCCCGCCACGGCACTCGATACACATCGCCGCTTGCAGCAGAGGCCCCTGCCGCTGAGTGTCGCTAGTCGCTACGCGGCCACGGATGTCTTGGAAGTGCATGAGCCATGAGTGACGAATACATCTTCTACTTGCTACGCTGTGCGGACAATTCGCTGTATGCCGGCATTTGCATCGACGTCGACCAGCGTTTGCAGGCCCATCAGGCGGGACGCGGCGCGAAGTACACGCGCAGCCGACTGCCCGTGTCGCTGGTCTATCAAGA
>JBGTHH010000093.1:0-2553 GCA_041746275.1 Pirellulaceae bacterium
CTGAAGGGGGCTCCGAAGACCAGTTCGTTGCCGATCCGGGCAATTTCCTCGCCGGCGACGAACTTGCTGGGGAAGCGATCGAACCTGACGGTGATCTGCTCCCAGCGTGCCCGCGTGGGAACCCGAAAGTCATCCAGATGCTCTTGGTAGTAGGTGACCATGTCGTCATAGGTCACCTCGCCGACGCTGCGCGCTTCCTTGAACATCTCTTGCCGTCCGAGTTGATCCTCGGCATACGCTTGCTGCTGTTTTTCGAGGGACGAGCCGTAACGTCGTAGGGCCAGATCCAGTTCGCGATTGGTCGTAATATTCAACTCTTTCATCAGATAGGCCAGACGAAACAGTTGTGAGCTCTGGCGGGTCAGGTCCTTATACTCGCTGGGCTGCGCGACACGAACCTTTTCCAACATCTCTTCGAGCGCCGTCGCGAACTGCTCCCCAACCCGTTCCTTGATATTCGCTTTGGCCTCCGCCAACTTCTCGGGCGGAATCGATCGTAGAAACATCGCATACATCAACTTACGTTGCACCGCTTCCCGCAGCATCTGCTTCACCAGCTTTTCGCGTTCGACATCGATGGCGTCGGCCGACTTGGCACGCTCCTCCGCTGGAATCTTCTCGATATGGGGCGCGAGTACGACATTGGCATCGCCGATCAGATCTCCACGAAAGATGTGTTGATCGCCGATCCGCGCCACGGTTTCGGCCAGCTCAAAAACTTGGGACGGTGTGGTGGGTGCCTCGGCGGGAAAGAACGGCGTGGTGGGCATATTCACAAACGGGGGAACCGCCGCCGGGAACGCGGGGGCGGATTCGTACTGGGGAATCGGCAGCGGATTGTCGGGAGCCCGCGGCGGCAGCGTCGAGGCCAGCCGTCCATTCGAATTGGATGAAGTCGCGTCGCTCTCCGTAGCAGGGGCACGACGGCCGAGATTCCACAATGCCCAGGGGGACTTCCACAAGGAGTTGGCGGAATTGGTCTGCGCCATCACGGGTTGCGCCGGTGCCATAACGGCGGCCAACAGGACAAGCCCACACAGATAAATCGAACGTGCTTGGAGCACTCGGCTGCACCTTTCCTGAAGGCCGCACGGATACTTCAGACGAGAACCATGGGATCCGTATCCGCGCGGGGTCTACGCGGCGGCAGACTATAGCGAGCCCGCTAGGCGGAACGCAACACCGATTTCGCGGCCAACAGAAACGAATCGGGTGAGGTGCGTCCGGTTGGTACTTTCAGGTAGGCATTCTGGTCGTCGACGATACGTAGAGGTCCACCGAACGCTCGCACCAGTTGCTCCATCCGCGCACGATTCACGTAGCCGAACACGAGGTAGTCCCCTTCGACGGTAATGGCCGCGATCTGCCAGATGGCAGCGTCCAATCGCAATTCGCTAAGTTCCAACATGCGCTCGACCTGTGGTGGCGGCTGACCGAAGCGGTCGAGCAACTCGGCTCGAAACTCGCGTAGATCGTCGTAGGTGGCTGCTCGGCGCAGGCGACGATACAGATCGATCTTCAAGCGAATGTCCGGGACATACTCGTCGGGCAGGTAGGCGGAACCCGGCAACTCGACGTCGACATCCACCGACAGCTTGCGGGGCAGTTGCTTCAACGCGCGCACCGCTCCCTCCAGCAACTCGCAATAAAACTCATATCCCACGGCGGCAATGTGCCCACTTTGCTGCATCCCCAGCAGGTTGCCGGCACCGCGAATTTCCAAATCCCGCATGGCCAACGCAAACCCGGCCCCCATCTCGCTGTACTCCTCGATCGCGCGCAATCGTTTTGCTGCGTTCGGCGTTACATGCTTGTGCGGATCGATCAGCAAATAGCAAAACGCGCGGTGTTTGTAACGACCCACACGGCCCCGCAATTGATGCAGATCCGCCAAGCCATACCGTTCGGCTTCATCAATGAAGATGGTGTTGGCCAACGGGATGTCCAATCCGCTTTCCACAATCGTCGTAGCTAGCAGCAAATCAAAGCGATGCGCCACGAAGTCGACCATGACTTGTTCGAGTTCATCTTCGGGCATTTGGCCGTGGCCAATCCGAATACTCGCTTCGGGCACGATATAGCGCAGCTTCTTCGCCACGGCCTCGATGTCTTGCACGCGATTGTGAACGAAATAAATCTGCCCACCACGATTCAGCTCCCGCAACACGGCATGGCGAATCAGTTCGTGGCTGAAGCGTGTCACACGTGTTTCCACGCCCACACGATCCTCGGGCGGGGATTCGAGGTTCGAGATATCACGCACGCCGACCAAGCTCATGTGCAACGTGCGCGGAATCGGCGTCGCGGTCATCGTCAGGATGTCGACGGTGGAACGCAACGTCTTCAAGCGTTCTTTCACTTCCACGCCGAACCGCTGTTCCTCTTCGATGACCACCAAGCCCAGATTGTGAAACTGTACGTCCTTCGAAGCCAAGCGATGCGTGCCGATCACGATATCCACTTGGCCACTCTTCAGCCCCGCGATGATCGATCGTTCTTCCTGCGTCGAGCAAAAGCGGCTGAGGCGGCCGATCTCGAACGGGAACTCGGCCA
>JBGTHH010000094.1:0-3063 GCA_041746275.1 Pirellulaceae bacterium
CGCGCTTCACGACTTTGGCTTCTTCCGACTTGCCGAGCACGCGCTTCAAAATTTGGGCATCGCTCCTTTTTACATCGTGGCCGTGACCGTGCCCCGTGTCCTGCTGGACCACTTCCTTCTTCGCATCTAACTCGGACCAGAATTCGTCGTCATGCGGATTACTCGGCACGGCTACGCCAGCGGTGGGAACGGTGACGACGCCCGCACACTTGGGACACTTTCCCTGTTTTCCAGCCGCCGTGTCTGGCAAGTTCAGAACATGGCTACAGCTTGGACATTGAAACTGGATAGGCATGGAAGTCTCCGGACCACGAACAGAAGCATTTGCATCGCCACATAGTGAAGCGACTCGCCCGCAAATACAAGCCCCAACCCCAGTGGAACCGGGGTTCGGCACTCGGGACGTTGCCGGAATCGATGCGATCACGCCAAATCGTCACGAGCGACCGTGGTGCCGTAACTCGCCGATGGTGGGCCGAGCGACTCTTCCACCAATTCGATGCGGGTCCGACGTTGTTCGACGACACGCTGCGCGGCTGGCACTCCCCATCGCCAAAACAACGCGGGACGCACCAGGAACTCCAACAACGTGCTGCTCATCAAACCACCGATAATGACGGTGGCCACCGGAAACAGAATCTCTTTGCCAGGTTCTCCGGCCGCCAGCGCCAAGGGGACCAGCCCAATTCCAGAGGTGAGCGCGGTCATCAGCACGGGGGCGAGTCGATCCTGGCCGGCGCGGATCACCATCTCCCGCGACCACGTCTCGCCCTCGAACTGCACCAAGTGCAAGTAGTGATTGATCAGCAAGATGCCGTTGCGCGAGGCGATACCGCACAGGGATATGAAGCCGACCATACTGGCGATCGTCAGCGTCTGGTCCGTGACGTACAACGCCGCCACCGAACCAATCAGAGCCATCGGCAAGGCCATCATCACCTGCGTTGACAATTGAGCGGAGCCAAACATTTTGAAGAGTACCAGGAACATCCCACAGAGGGACAGTGCAAAGAGCAGCCCCATCGTTCGCGACGCCGAACGTTGGCTTTCGAATTGCCCGCCGTATTCCAGGAAGTAGCCGGTAGGCAAGTTGTCCTCCACGGGCTTGAGCCGCGTTTTGATCTCCTCAACGACATCAACTAAGCCGCGCTGGTGGACATTGCACTGCACCACGATACGGCGGCGAACTTGCTCGCGATTGATCGTGTTCGGGCCACTGGAAGGATAAATGTTGGCGACGTCCTCCAACTTGATGGCCCCGCCTTGCGGCAATTCGATCGACAAGCGGCGCAGCACTTCCAGATCCTCACGATAGACGTCGTCCAGCTTCACCATCAGATCAAAAGTCCGCTGACCTTCCAGCACTTCCGAGACCACCGCGCCGTGCATCGCCGTTTCGACGAGTTCATTGATTTCCAGACGTCGCAAGCCGAAGGTCTGCAACTTGTGGCCATCCACCTCAATGCGCAGTTGCGGGATGTTCACTTGTTGTTCGACCTGTAAGTCGCGCACTCCCGCGACACCGGCCATCACCGTCTCGATGCGATGGGCATGTTCACGCAGCAATTCCAAGTCGTCGCCATACAACTTCACCGCCACCTGAGCCTTGACTCCGGATAACATGTGCGAGATGAGATGCGCCAACGGCTGTTCGATGTCCGTGACGATGCCGGGTATGTCGTCCAACGCCTGATGAAGTTGGTCGATGACTTCTTCACGCGAGTGCGCTGTCTCGGGGTCAATCGTCACGACCAGCTCCGTCACGTGAACGCCTTCGGCATGTTCGTCAAGTTCCGCGCGTCCTGTCTTGCGCACCAAGGCCACGACATCCTCGATTTGGCGCAAACGCTCCTCGACTTGTCTCGCCACCGCATTCGATTTGCTCAACGAGGTGCCGGGAAGGAGCGCGACATTAACCTGCACCGCGCCTTCATTGAAAGGCGGTAGGAAGTCGCGTTCCAGTTGCCATAGGCTTCCCGCCGCCACGGCGACGGCCATGGTGGCCAACACTAGCACGGTTCCTGAGAAACGCACGCTACGATCGATGGCTCGTCTCGCCAGCCACTTCAAACCGCGAACCACGGCGGAATCCACCGTAGCCGGCGAATGAGCGGCCGTTTCGCCCTTCAAACTTCGGTCGCGACTCGCCCGACCGGCCAATAGCCAATAGCTCAAGACGGGCGTGACGGTCAAAGACACCAGCAGCGAAGCCACCAGCGACGTGATATAGGCGACGCCCAGCGGCGCGAACAATCGTCCCTCCATGCCGCTCAAGGCGAACAAGGGAATGAAGACGATCACAACGATCAGCGTGCCATAGACGATGGAGTTGCGAATCTCGCAGCTCGCCTGAAAGACCACAAGGAGTGACGGCTTCGGTTGCGGAAGATCCTGGTTCTCGCGGAGGCGACGCAAGATATTCTCGACGTCGACAATCGCATCGTCCACGAGTTCCCCGATCGCGATGGCCAAGCCGCCCAGAGTCATCGTATTGATCGATAATCCGAACATCTGAAAGACGATCGCGGTAATCGCCAGGGACAAGGGGATCGCCGTTAACGTGATGAGCGTGGTACGAAAGTTCATCAGGAAGAGAAACAGAACGACCACGACCAGCAGGCTGCCGTCGCGCAATGCATGCACCACGTTCTCGATCGAGCGATCGATGAATGTCCGTTGCTGGTACAGTTCCGGGAGAATTCGCACGTCGGACGGCAACGAGCCTTCCAGGTCACGCAACGCGGCTTGGACGGCGAGCGTCACTTGACGCGTATCGGCTTGGGGTTGTTTGTTGATTGTCAAGATGACGGAGTCGAGCGTTTGGGGAGTCGCGGGATCCGTTTCAATCTCCGCCGGATAGACGGAGCTCTCGGGCTTCACGTACACCGAGCTATCACCGCGTTTGGCTTGCGGTCCTTCACGAATCGTCGCCACCTGCGAGAGAAGCAGCGACTGCCCCTCCCGGTGCTGGACCACGATCCGGCCAATCTCGTCCACATCCTTCACGCGTCCCAGGGAACGGACAAGCAGCTCTTGAGGACCTTGCTGATCAAGGTAACCCCC
>JBGTHH010000095.1:0-1645 GCA_041746275.1 Pirellulaceae bacterium
CGCCAACACCGCGAAACGAGCTTGTTCGAGAGTATGCGTCGAGACCCCTACGAGCTTGCCGGTACCCACGATGGCCCTGGCATCACGAACCATTAACTCGTCCTGTCCGACATGAACACCATCGGCATCGGCTAAAACGGCGATGTCGGCACGGTCGTTGACTATCATCAGCGTCTGGCTGCCTCGGGTGATGTCGCGCAACTGGCGAGCTCGCTCGACGAGCTCCTTGTCGTTGAGTCGCTTGTCGCGAAGTTGCAACACATGGACTCCCACGGCGACCAAGGCCTGGGCTAGGTGGCCGAATGATTCGGCGGAGTCTGCTCCATCGATCAGCACGTACAATCGCGCCGCTTTCAGTCTCTCTTGGTTGGCGGCGGTGCCGATCAGACTCTTGCCGAGCGTATAGACGCGATAGCGTAGTTGCTCGATTCCCGCCGCGATCTGCGGCAGGTCGATCTTGGTGTATTCTTCGAGACAGCGGAGCGATTGTTCGACTCGCTTCTGGCTCGCGATGGCGACATCACGTGCGCTGCCACGTTGGTATTCGCCGGTTCCCTCCACGTCCGTTCCGACATCGCCGAAGGTATCCCGAGAGGCAACTAAATCAGCCATCGGGTAGGTCGCTAGGAGCGATGCCAGTTCGTGCCGCACCTGCTTGAACAAACTCGTGAGGTGCTGGTCGTTCAGGACAAATCGGGTGAAATCCTCGACAACGCGCAGCCCTTCCATGGCGCGGTTGAAGTTGGCGTCGATGATACGCAGCACGGCCAGGTGATCGGAACGCTCTCGCATGGAATGTGTTTCAATGACTTGGATTACTTACAGGCTGTCCGAAAAGGGCTGCTATGTTGGTGATCGGATTTCGGGACTGTGAAAAAAGTGGGACTGGCTCCGAGCGGATGTCGGTGTTTTGTAAGGATTTCACGTAGCCGCGAGGTGCCTGTCCCAATTTTTCACAGTCTCTCCGGGTGCGGTTAGCATTCTAACTTAGAAGCTCGCTCTCGTGGTCCAATCCAAGGGTTCCACTCCACTGGAGCATGGCCTATCGAGTCAACTCGGGATGCAAAGCTGCCCATTCTCCCTCGTCTCTGTAGTCGACGAGTCGCAAGGTACGGCGAGCTCCTCTACTGAATCTCCGTGCGTTTATTGGACGTGCTTGGAGTCGAAAACGCTGGCTGGACCGCGAATTGCGGAATTCACACCCTCGTCTGTGGCTACCGTTGAGTTTGGTCGATGATTACACTATGAGGCTGCGGCGTTTTCGCCGCTTAGTCATTTTCCCCCACTGCACTGCCTCTGGACGAGACCTGATGAATAGCGATTCACCGGCTACACCTGCGGATTCCCAACCTGACGACAACCCGAGTCAGCAGCCGGAAGTAAAAATCAGCGAGCCAATTCAACCCGCAGATGACGCTGTGGCCCAACCGGTTGAGGCCGAGTCTGCAACTGCTTCGACCGAGCCAGCGTCGGAAGTTAGCTCCACGGAGCCGGTCGCAGCGCCGCCAGCATCCGCAGTTCCGCGCCCGGGATCGGCACCACTTCGCGATCGGATTCAAGTCGGATCGCGCCGCGGTCCGGCGGGGCCGCCCGTGCGATCGAACAAGCCGCGCGTGGCTCACAAGCCCCAGCCCGTTGCCCCAGA
>JBGTHH010000096.1:0-2344 GCA_041746275.1 Pirellulaceae bacterium
CTCCGGGAGTATAACCGACGCCAAAGTGACGAACATGACTCGACGTTAGTTACAGTGGCAAAGCGGTTGGGTATTCGCGGGGTCGAATGGGCTCGGCGAGAAACTGAGAAAAAGCGTGATGAGTGATTCGCTCCCCATCGCCGTGCTCATATCCGGCGGCGGCACGACGCTAAAGAACCTGCTTGCGAAGATCGCTACGGGTGAGTTGCCAGTGGCGATCAAGTTGGTGGTCGCTAGTAGCTCGCAGGCCAAAGGATTGAGCTATGCACGCGAAGCTGGAATCGCGACGCTGGTGGTGCGGGAACGTGATTTCGAGACGACCGAAGCCTTCAGCGACGCGATCTTTGCGGCTTTGCGAGAGAGGGGCATCGAGTTGGTCGTGATGGGAGGATTCTTGAAATTTCTGCCGATTCCTCTGGACTTCGAGAATCGCGTGGTCAACATCCATCCCGGGTTGATACCCGCGTTTTGCGGCAAGGGCTATTACGGCCTGCACGTCCATCAAGCCGTCTTGGACTACGGCGCGAAAGTCAGCGGCTGCACGGTCCACTTCGTCGATAACCAATACGATCATGGTCCGATCATCCTGCAACGCGTCGTCCCGGTCCTGGACAATGACACGGCCGCGTCCTTGCAGCAACGCGTTTTCGAGCAAGAGTGCGCGGCCTATCCCGAGGCCATTCGTTTGTACGCCGAGGGCCGCCTGCGTGTCGTGGATCGGCGTGTTTTGGGCGGCAGTTCGTGAGGGACGCGGGCCATCGTGACAGAACATGGCGAGCGACCAGTTCACGCGGGTAACGAACGAGGTGAAGTGACATCACCGTCAATGAGCAGGTCCCGACAAGCCGACAAGTTTGCTTGGACCGGTATTTGTCAGTACATTGAGTCTGTCTTCCCAGTCTGTCTTGTGAGAGGTTCGTTAAGTCCCATGTCTTGCGATGACACCGAGGCGGAACTCGTCCGACAGGCCAGCCGAGGTGATCGAACGGCTCTGGGGCAATTGTTGCTCCTGCACCACGATGCGGTGCGACGCCACGTGTCGTGTCAAATGGCTCAAGAACAGCTTGGTCCGTGGCTGGTCGATGACATCCTGCAACAGGCTTTCGTCCGAGCGGCACAAGGGATCGCGACCTACGAAATCCGTCATCCAGGATCGTTTCGAGGTTGGCTGAAGTCCATTGCCACCAACCTGATCAAGGATGTTCACCGGAAGTACCGTCGTGAACCGACGATGACGGCGCGACCATTCGCAACGGGTTCGTCGGCGGCGGATGGCTCGTTCGTCCAAGGTGACGACCAGGTTCCTGGCAACGCCACGCCTCCGATCAAACGAGTTCAGCGGCGGGAAAACGCGTGGCGATTGACGGCCGCCTTAGCCAGTCTGCCTGACGAACAGCGACAGATCATCGAAAGCTATTACTTACAGACGCAAAGCCTGGAACAGATTGCGGCAACCACGGGACATTCTGTCGCAGCCCTTCGTGGTATTTGCTATCGAGCGAGGCAAAAACTACGCGCGATGATGGGTGGTTCGTCATTGTATTTCAGTGGTTGAAACCGAGGTCTCATGTCGACCATCTCTTCCACTTCGAGCCAGCACCAGGCCTCAGGGCGCGAACAGCGAGCCCGCGAGGTCGTTCGCCAACTTGCCGAGCGACGTGCCAGCGGCGAACGGATCGCGGATGACGATGTCTTGGCCCAGCACATCGAACTGCTTCCGGAACTGTCCGTCGAGCTGGCTAAACTGCGATCGATCACGGAGGCGCTGGCGACGGTCGACGAGGCCACCTGCATACAAGCTTGGGAACGACTCGAAGCCGATTGGTTACAGGATGAGGCAAGTCACCCCGAGGTAAACTCGAATCACGCCGCGCACGTCGACAGCGATCAGATTGTCGCGAGAGTCCTGGGGCGCGATCTGTTCAGCACGTCCACTGCGGGAGATCGACTCGGAGTGCGACGTGGTTCGCGCGACGAGGGCGAGCCGCTGCTCGCGAGAATCGGCCGTTATCAAGTGCGTGGGTTGTTGGGTCAGGGAGGCTTTGGCCGTGTCTACCTGGGCTGGGACCAAGAACTGAAGCGACATGTGGCGGTGAAGGTGCCTCATCGGGATCGCATCAGCGAGCCGCAAGATATCGAAGCCTACCTGACGGAAGCCCGCGTCATCGCCAGCCTGGATCACCCAGGAATCGTTCCGGTCTACGATGTGGGTCGCACCGAGGATGCCGAGTGTGCTTGTTTCGTCGTTACCAAGCTCATTCCCGGCGAGAATCTCGCGACGCGGCTCAAACGGGTCCGCGTCGATCATGGAGCGGCGGCCCAGCTCGTGGCCCAAGTCGCGGCG
>JBGTHH010000097.1:0-4390 GCA_041746275.1 Pirellulaceae bacterium
GCGGCCATCGTGATTGAAGTCGAAAGACTTGATCCCCATCGAGCCCCACGGAGTGCGTGGGAACACTTCGCGGCTCTTGCGGACAAAGCGTTCGCCTTCGACGTTCTCGTAATACTCGTCATCGCCTTGCATGTTCAACACGTACAGGTCGAGCCACCCATCCTCGTTGACGTCCAAGGGACTGGCGGCCCCCGACCAACTCAGATCCACCAGACCGACCTGTTCCGAAACGTCCTCGAACTTCCGCTCGCCGAGATTCTTGTAGAGCGTGCTGCGCTCGGCGTGGTCCGGTTTTAAATGCCCCGCGAAGGCATCGGCCGTGCCCACGTAGTATTTGTAGTCTCCGGCGGGTACGGAGCTCGTGCCATCGATCCGCACGCTGGCGAATTCGTCCGTCGTGTACTTACCCACATTCGACACAAACAGATCCAACAATCCATCGCGGTTGTAGTCAAAGAAGACCGCGGCGGACGAGTGTCCCACGTATTCCAATCCGGCCTCGCGCGTAATCTCTCGAAAGACTCCGTGACCATCGTTCTCGAAGAGCAGGTTGCCACCACGAACCGTCGTGACGAAGAGATCCGCGTCACCATCGTTATCGATGTCCGCGAAGGAAGCCGCCACACTGATACGATCCGCCACGGCCACGCCCGCCGCTGCGGTGATGTTCTCGAACTTGCCGCCTCCGAGATTTCGATAGAGGGCGTTGGGTCCCACCTGCGCCAAAAAATAGAGGTCCAAGCGACCATCACCGTCGACATCCGCCACCGCGATACCGTTGCCGTGATCGTAGTGATTCACCTGCAAACGCCAACGCTGCTCGTCGACGATCTGGGGAGCGAAGTCGATACCGCTGTCGGCGAGTTGGTTACGGAAGCCGAAACCATGAAACACCTGAACATCCTCCAGGGCTTTCACCTGTGTACGTTGGCGATCCTCCAGCCAATCGCTGCGGACGATTTCGGGCGGCTGGGCGAGGTGAGTCATTTCAGCGTTGGAAATCGCCATTTCCGGTAACACCAAATCCAGGGCACGGCGCAATTGATTGAGTCCCTGTGGATTCAGCACATCAAAGTAGCCACGGATCTGACCGCGACGATCGACCAGTACGAACTTCGAGTCGTGCATGATCGGCATGGCCTGGTTCCGAGCATCCTCGGCGACCGCCAATCGGAAGCCGTTCTTGCTGAGCTCCCAGATTTGTTGTCTCTCTCCGGTCAGAAATCGCCACTGTTCGTTCTCGGCCCGGGTGGCCGTCGCATATGCCCGCAGCACATCAGGCTGATCGTACTCCGGATCGACTGAAATGCTGACCAGCCGCACATCCGACCAGATGGGGCTCGCACTGAGTTGACTTTGCAATTCCGCCATGACTCGTGTCTGAGCCGGGCAGGTGGCGGCACAACGGGTAAAAATAAAGTTGGCAATCCAGACATGACCGTCGAGTTCCGCGGTACCGAACGCTTGCCCCAGTTGGTCGGTTAATTGAAATGTCGGCGCGCTGCCGAAAGTTGCCACCGAGGCTGGCGGATTGGTTTCAGGAGATGTCGGGGCAGCATCGACATCCGCCACTGGTTCTCCGTGATTCAAGGACGAATCGCTAACGAGAGGCGGAATTGAGCTGGAAGACTTGAGGTAGCGAAAAACCAACACGCCACAGCTCGCCGCGCCGACGATCCCAATGACGAGCAGCCATCCGTAACTTTCACGATTCATCAGACGATTCCTTGACGACCGGGGGCGAATGAGGCGGCGACTCGCGAAAACCGACGCGTTGGTAATCGTCGGCTTGAGGCTGGAACAGCATATCAAACATTGGGTCGGGCGCATCCAAGCGATTCAAGTGTGGATCAATCGCACCACGCAAATCGACTTGCGGTCCTCCGAAATAACAGCCTCGCACATTGCGAGCATCGGCGATATCGAGCTCATAGGGTTCCCCCGGTCGAGAGCCGTCCCCGGCGGTATTGTGCCAGAAAATTGAATCGACATAGGCGTTTCCCACGCCCTCGTCATCCGCTCCGTTCCAATTTCCCGTAAACGTACAGCGTGTCACGGTGACGCGTGATTCGGGAAAGACCGTCAAGGCACCGCAACCATGCTCGGGTTTATACCGCAAGCCGTACTGAGCGGCGATCTGATCCATTCCCGTGTTGGCGATGTTACCCACGAACAAACAGTTCTCGATCTCGGCGGCACTACCGCTGAGTAGATCCAGTGCCGAGCCCGTGCCGGGACAGGCGTTGTTCCGAAAGGTACAGTTGCGAAACACCACGGCTTGGTCGTTAAACCCGCGCTGCTCGATGGACGCTCCCGCGCCGCACAACTTTGCGACATTGGCTTCCATCACGACACGGTCGATCGTGGGCGATGACCTCCCAAATACTTTCACGCCGCCTCCATCGAGATAGTAAAACAACCCCTTTTGCAACTGTGGCAAATCGGAATCGGGCTCGATGGAAGGTGACGACTGATCATCCGCCGCGAATCCGTTGGCTCCCGTTATGGTCACATGCCGGAGTACGGTGCGCGAGGAAATACCATCTCCAAAGAAGACGACGTGATTCACGATGGCGGGAAACGATGCAGCTTCGCGATGGGCGATGGCCTCGTTCTCCGCAGTCAGTACCACATTCCCTTGTCCCTCCAGGGTGATGCCGTCGTGGTGACGATTGAAATGAATCAGGGCTTGCCCCGGTTGCTGCGGACGGTAAGTTCCCTCGTGCAGCCAGACGGTGACGATATGGGCTGGCCGGTCTTGGAGCGTTCGAGCGGCTGTATCCACGACCGCTTGAATGTCGTCTCCCGGATAGACGTGATAGCTCTCCGGCATCGGGAGACGCCCGGCTTGGACATGCTCCTCATCCGCCCTGCGTTGACAGCCGACTCCAATCAATAGTGCGACGGCCAAGGCGAATTGCGGGACCCAACACGGGCGTGGCATAACGATGCACATCACGGCAACTCAGGCGAATGCTGAAAACGGGCGTTCTTCTCGATGACCACTCGTCCCATCAGTTCGTCGTGATAAAACCGAAAGCCACACAGCGGATCGACGCGAAGATCATACGCAGCAGGCTCGACGGACTCGCACACGCAAGTGTGAACCAACCCAGGCACAGCGATCTGCCGAATGCCAAGTTCCGGGATCGTGAAAAAGTAAACGAAGTCTTCGCTATGAAAACGCAACTCGACTCGCGTACCGACAGGCAGTCGCAGTTCGCGATCACTGGCTGCATTGTTAACTGCCAAGGCGAGGTCCCCAGAGCCTGTCCGAAAAGGGGGCAGACCCTTTGGAGGCAAGTCGATCTCACGGGGCTTTTGGCCACGCCGGAGAGGGTCAGACTCCTTTTCGGACAGGCTCTCGGAGCGGAAGTGCCAACGAAAATCACGCCCCACCACGTCCACCACGATTTTGGTCGGACTGTGATCCTCGGCAAAGAATGGTACTCGGCCAGTAGGAACCTCAGTGGGCACGAACATGGGAACTGCCGCCAGAGCGGTCAAGACCATGAACAGGACGCGTTGTAGCGCGATGCTCATCACTCCCGATGTGACTCCTCGTGTCAGGGTTTGGCGAACTTCGGATACCTATACCGCACGTGGTGGTGGGTGCGAAATTCTGGACTGCGGTGACTTGTCACCGCTTTTTCGCGGCGGAGTCGCTTTCCGTGCGAGATGCCCCAAAAAATGTGGCTTCGCCACAGACCAAAGCGGTGACAAGTCACCGCAGTCCAAAAGTGTCGATGTTTAACGCGTTAAGTATAACTGCCTTGTCCTGAGTATAATCGATCGTCCCGTCACCTGTCGCTGGCCGATAATACGTCGCGCCCCCGCCATGCCGATCGTATCGTCACGGGTGCCGAACCAACAGCCTCGCCGAACGAGCAGCACGCATGTCGCATTCCTGGCCGAGATTCGTCGCCTTTGCCTTGCTCGCGATCATCGGTGTCGTCACGGTGTTCGCTGTGACGTGGCAGTTCCGTGCGACTCCTCGATCGTCGGATCTGCCGGGAATCGCGGTCGCATCAACGTCTTGGTCCTCTCGTCCGGCACCGCGCGATGACCACTTTGTCGGTAGCCAGGCTTGCCGCGAATGCCACACCGAGATTTTCGACCAATACATCTCCAGCCCGATGGGTCAATCCACCACCACCGTACACGATGCAGTTCCTATTGAAACGTACAACGAGAATCTCGTCCGCTCGTCCCCGCAACGACATTACCGAGCGACGCTCGATGATGGCGTCATGACCCATCATGAGATCCTACTCGATACAACAGGCGAACCGTTCGCAGAGCAGAGCGAGACGATCAGCTTTGTCGTGGGCTCGGGGCAGCGTGGGCGAAGCTATTTGATCAACCACTCGGGCTTATTGTTTCAATCGCC
>JBGTHH010000098.1:0-10334 GCA_041746275.1 Pirellulaceae bacterium
CCATCCGTGGGCTCGGCTTCCAGAATCCGCGCCAACGCAGCTTGTTTTTGATGAGGAGCGGCGATGATGTAACGCTGATTCACCGTGTCCGCGGTAGCCGTGCGTTGTTTGATGGTGATCTCGGCCGGATTCCGCAGATGCTTTTGCGCGATCCGGCGGATCGGTGCCGGCATCGTGGCCGAGAAGAGAGCGATTTGACGCTGTTTCGGCGACTGTGTGAGCACCCATTCGACGTCGTCCGCAAAGCCCATCCGCAACATTTCGTCGGCTTCGTCGAGCACTAATCCCTGCAAAGCATCCAGCTTTAGCGAACCACGCCGCATATGATCCATGACGCGTCCGGGTGTGCCGACGACGACATGCACACCACGGTGCAATTGGCGAAACTGCACTTGATAGTCTTGGCCTCCATAGATCGCCGCGACCCGCAGTTCGGGCATGCTGGAAGCATAGCGTTCAAACGCCTCGGCGACCTGAATGGCCAACTCCCGTGTGGGAGCCAATACCAGCACCTGGGGTTGCTTGACTGACGTGTCGATCCGTTCCAACATGGGCAACGCGAATGCCGCCGTTTTGCCGGTGCCGGTCTGAGCTTGACCCAAGACATCGCGACCGGCGAGCAACAGCGGGATCGTCTGGGCCTGAATCGGCGTGGGAGTCAAATAGCCCGAATCTTCGACCGCTTGAACGAGTTTCGGATTGAGTCCCAGTCGGTGGAATTCCGACTTGATGCTCTCGTCGACATTCGCTTCCACGGGCAAGGTTGGCGCGGAGCCATCCTCGCCATGTGATTCCTCAGCGGCGTTCGGACTCGACGACGCACAGACTTCGGTGGGCAGATCCTCGACACATGGTGACGCTTCGGTCACTTCGGTCGTGTGTTCGTTAAACTCCGCCGCAAACGGATCAGCTTCTGACATGGATTCCAACTCGGACAGGGACATGGATTTACCTAATCGATTGTGGGTGGTCATCAGAACTCACGACTCGCCGCGCGAAGTCGCCAAGCGGATACTTAATCCGCACCAGCCGGAATACATATCCGGCCGCTCGACAGTTCTCGATGAATATGGCCTAAAGGAAGGATCGCGGACGAACAACGGTGCGAGTCTTGGTCAACGTCACTTCGACAAGCGTTAGCTCGGCAATTACTTGCCATGACCTCTCGCAAAGCATGATCGAACGCGTCAGGTACGGTTCAGGAACCGATGGGCGGGAATTCACTTGCCCAAGCAGGTGGGAATCTGAAACTGGCCGGAAATGCTTCAATCACGAAACACCAAACTAGCCGATCGGCAGCGGTTCCGCGAGACCTCTTCACGGGAATCTCGCGACTTTTTCGCAAAGGTGCCGTTTCAATCGGCTCGACGACCAGTACCGCGTGAGCGTCTCTCGTCCGTCGATCGATTGTCTTAACGTCGCAACTCAACGCGTGGTTCCGCTGCCAGCGGGGAAGCCTGCATCGCGCCTCGGCTGTTTCCGGACCAAGTCGTGGGAGGTCCGAAATGCATTTGAGGCGACTGCTCGCCGACCAGTGGGCTGGACCACTTCTGCCAAATCTCGGCATGGACGGAGGACAGTGGCGATAGCGTAGCCTGGCCGTGTACCGGCTGACCCTGTCGTGGCAAGTCAGAGGCATTCGCCTGAATGGCAGGTACTTGTTCCGGGGTCGGCCACTGGGTAACTGCCGTGCCTGGACCCCCAGCCAACGGACGCGGCATACGGCCCTCGCCGTTTGGAATCAGTGGAGTCGACTCCGCATCATCGGAAACCTGCGCGGAAACTCCCGCACCGGAGAAGACTCGCTGCATGTGAGGCATGGGCGATTGATCGATATGCACTGCGGGAGGAAACTGATCGTTCGGCATCAGGGGCATGGGCTGGGCCGGTGGTTGAGCGGTGATCGCTGGAGCGAAGTCGACTTGCCGAGGTTCGGCTTCTACGGGAGCCCCACTTGCTCGCAGGAGGGTCGGTGGTCGTTGTGGAAGCAAGCGATGCGCGGGCTCGAAGGTCCGTGCGTCTGGGCCGTTGGGGGGTAGCGACGCGGGAACCTCGGCGACTTCGCGTGGTAATGGCAATGGAGCTTGGTCGACTTCGCTCGTCGGTCGAATCGTCAGATCCTTGGCGGGTGCGGGGTGAGGCGACTCACTGGACGACACGTGCTCGATGCGCGAGCCCGGATCGGCCACGACCGCCACCGGAGCCGCTGTGGGTACACTCGTCAAGCGATCCGAGATCCGGGGATCGCCGACTGCGGGCGAAGCCTGCTGGTTCTGGGAGAGTTGAACTTCGCTCGTGGCCTGCTGCAGCTTGGCCAGTCGTTTCTGCTGATCTTGATGGCTGGCTACTTGAAGCAGTCCGTGTGCCGCCGGCCGCAAGCTGGAATCCAAGGTCAGTGCGTGACGGAAATGTTCTTGGGCTCGATCGAGTTCACCCACTTGTGAGAGAATATAGGCCTGATTGGCGTGTGCTCGGGCGTCATTGTTCACGCGTTTGAAGTGAGCCAAGCTTTCCTGCTGCCGTCCGGTTTCTGCGAGCAGCACCGCGAGATTGTTGTTCGCACCCTCGTGATCCCCGCGGAGATTCAAGGCACGGCGATAGAAAGATTCCGCGTCGTCGGTCAGATTACGAACGTACAAGCAGTAACCGATGTCGTTGAGCAAATCGGGATTCTCGGGATCGAGTTCGAGCGCTCGGGAGAGCCAGCGATCACATTCCTCGAATTTACCCTCGCGTGCGGCCATGACCCCCAAGCGATGATGCGGGACGGGATGCTGTGGCAGTTTCGCGATGATCGCACGATAGATCGACTTCGCTTGTTCCGGTTGACCGCGCCGTTCTGATAGGCGAGCCAAGGATAACTGTCCCTCGGTTTTCACTTCGTCGCTGGGTTCGTCGACGTTCGTGCGTTGTGGTTTCGTATGCTTGAAGTTTGGCTGCGCCTTAGCCTTATTCCATGGGTTGAGTTTCGAGTACCACTTGTCCGTTGTCTGAGGCACACCGGCACCTTGATTTAGCGGACTGGGCGGAGCGGCCGCCACGTTGCCGCTGAGCCATGCGGCCACGAGCAACAGGGCTATGGCACCGGGTCGCCGAGCCCAGTATTTCGTCAGCAGCGAAACGTTGAACGATCGGTGGTAATGCCGCATGATGTTTCCTCTGATTGACAACCGCGTGTCACCACCGGTTCTGGATGGTGACACGCCAAGTTCGCGAGCACGCTTGCGCGGAGTCACGCGAGATAACTAGAACGCGCCACCGCCGCCGAATCCACCGCCGCCGAATCCACCGCCACCGAATCCACCGCCACCGCCAAAGAGCGACATGCCGCGTCCGTAGGCACCGATGGCCTCTTGGGATTCGTAGCCCTCGGCAAACGCGGGAGCCACCACGACGCGTTCGTCAGCACCGGCGACGCCGAGACGTTCGAGCGCCAGGACGACCAAATGACGACGGCGCATATCCAGTTCGGGATTGGGATGTACCGGGAATTTGAACTCCGTGTCCGGTCGTGGCGAAGTCATGCTGCGTTCGATGACGACGGGAAAGTCCTGCCCCATCAGCAGACGTTCGGCGATCTGCTTAACGTGATCTTCACCCGAGGTGTTCAATCGGGTTTCATTCAGCTTGAACTCGTGCTGATAGATCACAAAGTCGGAGGCTTCGGCATTATGCTCCTGAGCCTTCCAGATCTCGTCCGAAATGGTACCAAGGGGCGCTTCTGTGGTATTGAATTTGGGGTAACCGCAGCCCACCGCCAAGCCCAGCAGTGTGACCAACGAGAACTGAGTCAGATAGCTAATGTGTTTCATCGAAAATGTTCCTAATTGCGTAGTTCCACCGACATCTCGTGACGCGGACATCTTGCGGGAGCGGACGAGTTTACGGCGTGTATCCATGAGCTCCGTGAAGGTAATAGTCTTCACTGGCTTGATAATGCGACGAATTCTGACCATGCAACAGATTGCGGCGATACTGTAGGTTCCAAACCGTGCTGCGGTGATGGCAGTTGGGGTCTCCTTCATAGTTGCCGTATAAAAAGAATTGCCAATCGCCGGGCTCGGTAACCTCCATGCCCGGCAGTATCAGCGGAGCCTCCTCAGCCGAAAGCGGATGAATCAACTCGGGGCTCACCAGGATGATCAGTTCCGTCTCATCGCGTTGGATCGTCTTCCGGCTGAAGATGGCATCCAAGATGGGAATGTCTCCCACCAACGGTACGCGTGCCTTGCTGCCGGCCTGCTCATCCTGGATCAAACCGGCAATCGCCAACCATTGTCCTTCGCGCAGATCCACCGTGGTGAAGGCCGATCGAGAGTTCAACCCGGGGATGCCGTTCACGGTCAGATCCCCGTTGATGGAAGTCACCGATGGTGCGACCTGCAGGCGAATACGATCTTTGTCGAGGACCGTGGGCGTAAAGGTCAATTGAGTTCCAAACCCGCGGAAGTTCGTCGTCGCCGCCGCGGCTCCCTCGACACCCACGACAATCGGGACGGCAAACTCACCGCCCGAAATGAAGCTGGCCGGGCGACCACTCAATGTCACCAAGTTGGGTTCGGCGAGAATCTTGGAGTAGCTGTTCGAGCTGATCGCGCTCAGGGCTAGTCGCACCTCTTCGGTATTCAAGACCGCACTCGCGGCTCCGGCCACGCCTAACAACTGGTTCCACACGAAGTCACCGGCATTGATGTTCAAGTCGGCCCCCATTTGCCTCAACGACGCTCGCGTCAACTCGGCGATGCGTACCTTGAGCATGACTTGCATCTCACCAGGAACATCAAGGAGATTGATGATTTGACTGGTCGGCAGCGCCGTCGTTCCAGGATAGGCCGAGGCGACATTACCCAACGAGACAAGGCCATTGCCCATTCCGCCTCCGCCTGCACCCCCGTAGTTGATCGCGGCATTCTCGGAGATTAGCGCGAGGATCTTGGCGGCTTCTTCTCCATCAAGGGCCTGCCCTCGAACCACGACCTTGTCCGCAACCGGAAACAATTGTACCGAGCTATTGGGGAATAACTCGTTGACCATCTTCTGCAGGTCCGCGTATTCCTCCTGTCGCTGGTCTTCGACTTGAACGTCGCGTTTGACCTCGACGAGATAGCGCAAGACCTCGTCGACACCAAACCACAACGTGAGCGTGGTTTGACCGGGCTTCAAGCCGACCAATTCAAACTCGGTGGGGCCGAACTGGACCACATCCATCGTCTCGGGATTCGTGATAGAGAACCGCGTGACCGGCTTCTTCGTCCGAATTAGCTTGGATCGCCGTGGGTCGAGTTCCAATCGCGCTTCGGCGAGCAACACATCCTGGATGAGCGTCTCCATTTTGGCGCGTGTTTGTGGTGAGTCAAACTCTTCCACCGGACCAGTCGTTTGCGCGTGCCCTGTCGTGGCGAGAGCGATCGCACAGGTGGTCGACGTGATTCCGGACAAGAGACGAGTACGAAGTTTCGACAACGTGTTTTTTCTTGTGACTTTCATTCCTGAACGCTTCCTTGCGGATAGTCGACTTCTGCGGGAAACCGACGGGACATAGTTTCGGGTGCGATACCTATGCTGGGCCATTACACATTGTTCGGCGGGATTTCCCGGTTTCTTTGACTTTGTTGGTTGTAATCAATGTGAAGATTGTTCGGCCTTTGCCAGTTCTTGCGCGTACAACGATCAATCGGGTCACGACCGGCCGCAAGCTCCGCGCGACTCGCCCAGTTTGCCAGTCGCGGGGCCTTGGCCTATGATGCTTGCTGCTAGCCGCCCTATGAATTCGAGGCCCCTATGTCGATTCGAATCTGGCTCCTATTGCTCGCGCTTCTCAGCGGCTGCGCGGATGCTTCCATTCCGAAACCGCCGCCGCCACCCGTTCAGGGAGAGCAACAACCGCCGGACGAGGCGGAGGCGGAACAAAGCGACCTGCAAAATCCCCTCGCGCGCAGCCTGGGGCAGTTCCTTAACAACTCGGTGGGTGAAGAGGCGGGACTCGGAGAAATGTTAACCGAGGCGGATTCGTTGCTTTCCGAGATCAAGGATGAGAATCGGACCGCCCTGCAGGAGCTTAAACGCCAAGTGCGACTCAACGGACCTCGTCCACCGAATCTGGTGATGATCGTTCTGGATGACGTCGGATATGGTGAGTTGGGCTGTTACGGCCATCCAACCAATCAGACTCCGCACCTCGACGGAATCGCCGCGACGGGCGCTCGGTTCACCGACTTTTACGCTGGAGCAGCAAATGACTCAGGGACGTGGTGGTGCCTGATGACCGGTTGGGACACGTCGCGAGCCACGCGCGCGGGAACCGCCTCGTTTGTGTTGCAGCCTCAAGTGGTGACGCTCCCGGAGGTAATGTGGCAGGCCGGTTACAAGACGGCCTTTCTGGGTTCTTGGGGGTTGGGAGCCGACGAACAAAATTTGCCGCACCTGCACGGCTTTGATCCCTGGTTCGGTGCCTTGGCCAACGACCAACGGCCCGACGCGAGCTTGGATCAACTTTGGTCCAACGGGACTCGCGTTCGCTTGGTCGACGCGCCGCAGCCGCCAAGTCGACGTTACGTGCAAGACCTGTTCATGTCCGAGGCACTGGCCTATTTGGCTCGACAGACCGCCGACGAACCCTTCCTGCTGGTCGTGTCGCTGCTGCTGCCGGTCGAGGCCGCCACGGCGAATCAGGCCGCTGATCGGCAAACTCGCGGTATCGCATTGACGCACCTGGATCAAGATGTGGGTCGCATTGTGGAGCAATTGCGACAACGGCAACTCGCGAACAACACGATTGTGGCCTGTTTCAGCGATAGTGGGGCACCGTTGGCCGACGATCGGACGCGCGACGATGCTCTCAATGGTCCATTACGGGGTGGTAAAGGGGATTTGTATGAAGGTGGGATTCGCGTCCCGCTCCTCGTCCGCTGGCCTGGGAAGGTGAGCGCGGGACAAGTGATTTCGGAGCCTTCCGCCGTGTGGGACCTGCTGCCCACCTGGGCGGAAGCCGCAGGTGCCCTGAAGCGTCCGCGGAGCTTGGACGGCATCTCGCTCCTTGCCGCATTGCGCGGCGAACCGAGTGCGCCTCGGAAGCTTCTCTACTGGGAAACGCGCAACGGTGGACTGGCTCAAGCCGTTCGAAGCGGTTCGTGGAAGATCGTGCGGCAAGCGGGTCGCGAACAGTTGGAAGACGTCGAACTGTATAACTTGTACGATGATCCTGGGGAAACCAAGGATGTCGCGAAAGATTTTCCCGAGATCGTCGCCCAATTCATTCGCTGAAGCCGCGCGCGCCTTTCACCGCAAACGATCAGGGATGTAGCCGGACTTCAAACTCCATTTGGAACTTCGATCGTTGGATGTGGAGCCGAGCGGCGTTTTGATTGCCCAAACCCAGCGTGGCTTGCTCCAACTCCTGATGATTGCCGACGTCGGATTGGTTCACCTTGAGAATCACGTCTCCCGCGCGAATCCCAGCACGTTCCGCCGGTGATCGACTGGTGACTTTGCTGACCAACACGCCGGGACCGGCAAATGAACCATCGCCTTGAATCCCCAGTGGCCGCTGACGGGATGTGTTGCCTCGGGCCGCGATGACGCCTACTTCGCGTCGTGCCGATGTGGGCGTGGGACGACGTTCGGCATTGGCCAAACGTACCACCAAGTCCACCGTCAACTGGGTAATCTGCCGCATGCCTGCGTAATTCACATGCTCCGCGTCATCGCTCGGTCGGTGATAATTCTCGTGGAAACCAGTGAACATGTGCAACACGGGCACACCCCGAGCGTGGAACGAAGCGTGATCACTCGGTCCGTAGCCACTGGGGTCGACGGTGATGCGCAAGCTATGTTGACTTCCCAATTCCATCA
Organism: Pirellulaceae bacterium; assembly: GCA_041746275.1. Lineage (GTDB taxonomy): Bacteria > Planctomycetota > Planctomycetia > Pirellulales > Pirellulaceae. The sequence goes on from JBGTHH010000098.1 coordinate 7,852, forward strand.
CCAACGACTCGAATTCCCGAGCCGTTCCCGTACCCGAGATCTCGAGCCGCTGTTGCCGCAGGTATCCGACCATATCCAGATTGATCATCGCGATGTAGTCATCCTGCGAGGCTAGCGGATGCCGCACGAAGAACTCACTGCCGATCAAACCACTTTCCTCCGCGGTAAAGGCAATGAACAGCACGCGGCGACGGAGCTTCTCGTCGCGAGCCGCCAACTGTCTGGCCACTTCGAGCATGACGGCCGTCCCGGATGCATTATCGTCAGCACCATTGTGAACCTCGTTCGTCCACGGTGCCAACGAGCCCCAACCACCTCCGTAGCCCAAGTGATCGTAATGCGCCCCCACGACGACCGTTTCCCGCGTGTCGTCCGATTCGCCATGCAAAGCTGCCAGGACGTTCTTCAAATCCCGCGAGGAGGCGAGCAAGTCCGTTCCCCCTTGTATCCGTTCCAATTCGCCCTCCGCACCACTGGGCCTCGCCCGCCCTCGGGAGACGATTTGAAAAGGTGTACCATTCACCATCTCGGTGTTGAGCCGCAAATCACGAAACTCCTTGGCGATGTATTCGGCCGCCAAATCGAGTCCCAGCGTACCGACGCCGCGACCTTCGAGTTCATCCGACGCGAGATAACGCACCGATTCGAGTAAACGTCGTTCGACCAATGCCGGCTCATCCACGCGAGGACGTGGCAGAACCCAGCGGCCCACCCAATGCGACACCGAGTCATGATCGTTGGCGGTACCGGAATCCGCGGAGGAAGAGGAGGCCGCAGGGGGTGCCAGGGCGAACCAGCATAATATGCCCGTGATCGCCGTCGCGCAGATCAATCCACAAAGGCCTAAGGCACGGACGTATCGAGAACCAAGCGTCATGATGCTTCAACAGGAGGATTAACTTGAGGTTCACGTGGTTCGTTCGTAGTATAGCTACACCACGCACCGATTGCCGATTTTTGGTAAGGAATTGTGAACTCCCATGCCCCAGGCCCGCAAGACGCTAATCACGATCGCGACCTACAACGAGCTGGAAAACTTGCCTCGTTTGGTGAGCGACCTGTTCTCCGTCGTCCCCGATTCGCAGATTCTCGTGATCGATGACAACTCGCCCGATGGCACTGGGGATTGGTGCGAGACGACCGCCGCCCAGGACAATCGGCTGAGGTGTCTGCATCGGCCTGAAAAACAAGGGCTGGGGACCGCAATCCTGGCCGGCATGCGGGTTGCCATCGACGAGGGCTTTGACTATATGCTCAATCTGGATGCGGACTTCAGCCACGATCCAAGCTACGTCCCCGCCTTGCTGGCCGCCATGGAGAACATCGAGGGAGGACGACCAGTCGATTTGGCCATCGGCTCGCGTTATGTCCCGGGCGGGTCGATGCCGGATTGGCCGTGGCAACGTCGTATGATTAGCCGAGCCTTGAATCTCTACACGCGGTTGTGGTTGGGTTTGAAGGCGCGCGATTGCAGCGGCGGCTTCCGTTGTTACCGCACCGACACACTCCGCCAACTCGACCTCGATCGGATTACCTCACAAGGTTATTCGTTTCAGGAGGAAATTCTGTGGCATCTCCAGCGCGTGGGTGCTCGCTTCCACGAGATTCCCATCGCCTTTCGCGATCGCGTGCGGGGCGATTCCAAGATTACGCTGAACGAAGCCCTGCAGGCGTTGCAACTCATCACGCGTTGGGGACTCAACCGCCAGCGATAAACCTCGTTGGTCACGTCGGTCACTGCCTGGCACCGCCATCAGAACTTCGATGTGGCAGGGACTCCCAACCCAACCGCTCGTCGTGCTAGACTGGTGGGACATCAAACCCAAACCTTCTGGGCTCGACTGTATCGCAACCATCTTTGAATGATTGGAACTTGGACTCTTCAGATGAATCACTTGCGTCATTACCTGTGGTTGGCCTTGCCGTGCGTCATCGGAATCGGGTGGCTGATCAACCAACCCGCCTCTGCCCAGGATGCTTTGCAGTACCCACTCTCGATCGCCGTGTCGGATTCTAAAATGTATTTGGCCGATCGCAATCTGCCAGGGATTTGGCAGTTGGAGGGCGACCGACTCACCGCGTTTTTTCGTGGCGACAAAAAGTTTCGCACACCATTGAATGCCGTGCGCTGTGTCGAATTCGACGCCGATGGCAAGCTGCTGGCGGGAGATAGTTCGACCCGCGAGATCTATCGATTCGACGAGGCAGGGCAGCCAACTCCGCTGACAAAGGGTGGCATTGGAATTCCTATGGACATGGCAGTCAATCAAGCCGGCGATCTATTCGTATCGGATTTGGAGATCCAACGCATTGTGAAAGTGCCGAAGGAGGGTGGGCAGCCGCAGGAGATCGCGGAGATTTCCGGTTGCCGCGGGCTGTTTGTCGACAAGGAAGATCACTTGTGGGTCGTTTCGACAACCGCGAAGCAGCTTTATCGCATCGCGCCGGATGGCCAGTCGCAGGTCATCGTGGAAGATCGCCCC
>JBGTHH010000099.1:0-2062 GCA_041746275.1 Pirellulaceae bacterium
GGAACCGGAGGCTGCCTATAATCGACGCGATGCCAGTCATTCAGATCCAGCAGCTCACCAAGAGCTATCGCGTCTACCAAAAACAGGAAGGATTGGCGGCTTCCTTGCGTGGGTTGTTCCACCGCGAATATCGCGACGTGCTGGCGGTGCGTGGCATCGACTTGACGGTGGAAGCGGGTGAATTCGTCGCGTTTTTGGGGCCCAACGGCGCGGGTAAAACCACCACCTTGAAGTTGCTGTCGGGCGTGATTAATCCCACCGGCGGGACTGCCACCGTCATGGAGTTCGTTCCGTGGAAACGCGAGAATGCTTACCGTCGCCGCTTTGCCTTGGTGATGGGACAGAAGAACCAACTCTGGTGGGATCTCCCCGCTCAAGAATCGTTTCGCCTGCACCAACAGATCTACCACATTGACCGTGCCGACTTTGAACGGACGCGCGACGAGTTGACGGAGTTGCTCGACATCCAGCACCTGCTCAAGCAGCCCGTGCGCGAGCTGTCGCTTGGGGAACGGATGAAGATGGAACTGACCGCCGCCTTGCTGCACTCGCCGGATGTGTTGTTCTTGGACGAGCCCACGATCGGACTGGATGTCGTGGCACAGCACAATATCCAGCAGTTCCTTAAACGCTATCAAGCCGAACGGCAGATCACGATTCTGCTGACCAGTCATTACATGAAGGACGTGGCCGCGCTGTGTAAACGGGTTGTGATTATCGCTCAGGGACGCATCGAGTACGACGGGTCGCTCAGCGGGATCATCGACAGTTTTTGCGGTCACAAGGTCGTGACGCTGCAATTCGCCGAAAGCGATGGGATGCACGATTTGCAGCGGTTCGGAGAAGTGCTCGAGATTCAACCACCGCGAGCCAAGTTGCGCATCGATCGCGTCGATGTTCCACGCGTTCTAGCCGCGATCTTGTCACAGCACGTGATCGCCGACGTCGTGGTCGAAGATCCGCCTCTCGAAGAAGTCATCGCCGACGCCTTCGCCCGCGCACGACAGGGAAGTGATGCGGCCGCGGAACGAGCCAGTCGCGATCCCGCCAGCGCGGAGCTATCGACCTAGATGTATGCCCGCGCGGTTACTTGGTGGACGATTCTCCGGATCTGTTTGGAAGAGCGGCTCGTCTATCGCGGCGACTTCGCGCTGGGCACGCTGATGCGGTTCCTGCCGATTGTCACGCAGATCTTTTTGTGGCACGCCGTGTTCCAAGCGAGCGGACGCCAGGAGATTTCCGGCTATCAAGAGAATCACGTCGTGGCCTACTATCTGCTCACGATGCTAGGCCGAGCCTTTTCGAGCATGCCGGGATTGGCGTCGGGAATCACGCAACAGATTCGGCAGGGCGAGATCAAGAAGTTCCTCATCCAGCCGGTCGACATGCTGGGCTTTCTGCTGTTGGGCCGCATGGCGCATAAGATTGCGTATTACTCGGTCGCGACACTGCCCTTCGCGCTGGTGTTTTTTCTCTGCCGCAGCTACTTCTATGGGCTGCCCGAGACCGCTGCCGTGCACTGCGTCACCACGTTCCTGGCATTCGTCGCCACGTTAGTGATGGGCTTCGCGCTCGGTTATTTCCTGGAAGCCTCGTTGGGCTTGATCGGCTTCTGGTGGTTGGAGGTTCGGTCGCTGTTGTTCGTCTACATGCTGCTCAGCTTCTTCCTGTCGGGGCATATGTTTCCCTTGGACATGCTGCCCGAGCCCTGGAACTGGATGGTGAGCCTGCTCCCGCTTCAGTACCTCGCGTATTTTCCGGCGGCCGTATTCCTAGGCAAGATCGCCGGCTGGGAGCTGGTGCAGGGCTTGTGCGCGGAAGCGGCTTGGCTGCTCTTCTTTATGGGCACGGCCCGCTTCATGTACTATCGCGGCGTGAAACGCTATAGCGGTTTTGGCGGATAGCTAGCCCACCTCGAAGTAAACCCGTTCGGCCGTCTTGCGCAACAACCACTCGCGATCGCTGTCTGATAGTTCGAGGCGATCTCGGACCAAGGCGATCGAGGCTTGATAGGTATTGCCTTCACCGACCAATTGGTAGGGCGAATCACTCGCCCACATCA
>JBGTHH010000100.1:0-4434 GCA_041746275.1 Pirellulaceae bacterium
GCGGTTCGTTTATCGGGATGCCAATCGTTCTTGACAGATTAGCGAATGGGCAGTCTTTTTCGCGACCGAAATACGTGTTTAAATGGTACAATGTTGGACATAGCAAAGATCCGACGGCATATCAACTTCGCACTGAAGACAAAGAGTGCCACAATGTGTCTGTTGACGACAATGAGATTGAGTTAGCGTTGCCTCAGCCGGCGACAACTTACTTGGAAGCCAAAGGCATTCGTAATCTCGTTCGAAGTCGAGATGCTTTTGGCAGTGAATTTGGGCAAATGGTAACTGCGTTCCAAGTCGCGAGTGACGTCGTGCAACTTGCCGAGGATGGTAGCAGTGAAAAGCGGCACGAAGTCCTAATTGAGTACGCGGCGATCCAACAGAATGAAGTTCGCCGCGATCGTCGCAACGACCTTGAAAAGGCATTACGCCAAGTCACTGGCGATCACTTCAACAACACTCGTATTGAGTTTTTTCAGCGATTTGCCGCCGCTTACCTGACTCGCTACGAGCTTGAACGCCTAGCAGCAAGACTCGACATCGACATCACCATCTGGCAGGACTCGCGAAAATCGGCGTTGCTCCACGAGTCTGTGCATACGATCAAATCGTACACGGCACAGCGAAGTTATGAAGCGAGTGGCCGGGGCATCGGCTGGGCGCTTCTGGATACCGGAATCGACGCCGAGCATCCACACTTCTGTAAATTTGACAATGTTGCGGGACAATGGGACTGTACCCGCCGATTCGCTCGTGAACAGAACGAACCAGACGAGGTTCCACGAACAGAAAGAACGGACTTCGATGGACACGGAACGCATGTAGCGGCTATCATCGCTGGTTGCTACGAACGATCTTTACCGTTCAGGAATTATCCCAAGGGTGAGAGATATATCATCTCAGGTGTTGCGCCGGAGGTAAAACTGTATTCGTTCAAAGTCCTGACGGACAACGGAAAGGGCAAAGACTCGTACATCATCAAAGCACTCGACCACATCGCTCGAATCAATGAAAGATCGCAGCAACTCCTAATCCACGGCGTCAACCTGAGCCTGGGCGGTGCCTTCAATCCTGAAGTTTTTGGCTGCGGGCACTCGCCTATTTGTCGAGAACTAAAACGACTTTGGGATCAGGGAGTCGTCATCGTTATCGCGGCAGGCAACGAAGGAATGCTAACGATTAAGACCGGAGCACTGGCTTCGCGCGTCAATCGCTCCCTGTCGATCGATGACCCGGCAAACTTAGACGAGGCCATTGCGGTCGGATCAGTACACAAGAGCAAGCCGTTTACCTATGGTATTTCGCATTTCTCTTCTCGCGGTCCCACCGCAGACGGGCGCGTGAAACCGGATTTAGTTGCGCCCGGGGAAAAGATTGTGTCCGCTCGCGCCGGGAGTAGGAGCGAGCACGCTACGGAATCAATTGAGGATCTTTATGTCGAGTTGAGCGGCACGAGTATGGCTGCACCTCACGTCTCCGGAATTCTCGCCGCCTTCCTGTCGCGCAGACGCGAGTTTGTCGGTTACCCAAGTAAAGTAAAACAGATACTGCTAAAGAATTGTGAGAGCCTTGGGCGCGACCCATATTTTCAGGGTAGTGGCTTACCAAATGCAGTGAATATGCTGCAACAGACTAAACTTGCCGATAAATAGGCCCGGTTACCCTCGGTGCCGCGGCAGGTGAGCTATGGGCCGTCTTATCCGTTCTCTCCCGTATCCCACACCGGCGGCTTGAGACTTGCGCGGGGGCGTCGCATAATGGCGGTTCATTGCTGGCGGAAGTTGTCCTCGTGATGGAGGTGGACTCCCTTGGCATGTTCACCGTTGATCTCGGCCTCCCATTCCTTTCCACGTGATGGTGTGTCTCATGAACCGCTCCCTCTCCCGTCGTCGGTTTCTCGCGTTGACATCCGCTGCCGCCGCAGGTGCGACGTTCTTTGATGTGCCGCAAGTCCTGCGAGCCGCCCATCTGGCCGCGGACGTCGATCCTTATGGTGGCTGGCCCATCGGCATTCAAAGCTACTCACTGCGAAACTTCGACCTGCTGGAGGCCGTGCGGCACATCCAAGGCATGGGAGTGCATTACGTCGAGTTCTACAGCAAACACTTGGCACTCGACGCGACCGACGAGACGATCGCGGACTGCAAGAAGCTGCTGGCCTCGGCCGACATCACGTTGAACGCTCATGGAGTCAGTAACTTCACCAAGGATCATGAAGCCAACCGCAAGATCTTCGAGTTCGCGAAGAAGGCGGGCATTCGCAACATCACGGCCAATCCGGAAAAGGATGCCTTCGACAGTCTCGACAAGTTGGTGGCCGAGTACGACATTCGCATCTGCATTCACAACCACGGTCCCGGGGCGCGATTTGACAAGGCCGACGACACGCTGCAGGCCGTGCGCGGCCGCGACCCACGCATCGGCGCGTGCGTCGATACGGGACATTACATCCGCACGGGCGAGGAACCTGTCGAAGTCATTCGTCGTTTGGGTGACCGCGTCCACGCTCTGCACATCAAGGACGATACGTACAAAGGCGACAAACGCTCGCACAACGTCGTGATTGGCCAAGCGAACTTGAATGTCGTCGGTGTTTTTAAGGCGCTCAAAGAGATTCGCTTTCCCGCCGACGGTTCGATTTCCTTGGAATACGAATCGAATCCGGATAATCCCATCGAAGAGATGAAGCAGTGTCTCACCGTAGCGCGCGAGGCGATCGCCCAAGCCGCCGGCTAGCCCACGCTGCACCTTACGACTGGGCGACACACACAGGCAGGGACGGCATCGGTTAGATGGATACGATACACGCGAACCTCTACGATTTTCCGCGCTACTACGACTTGATATTCGGCTCGGATTGGCGAGCGGAGTTCGATTTCTTGACGGCTTGCTTTCCACGCTTTGCCACGGGCAAGGTTCGCCGTGTATGTGAACCCGCCTGTGGCACGGGGCGGTTGCTGTTCCGTTTGGCCAAAGCGGGTTACGAAGTAGCGGGCTTGGATCTGAACCCCAAGGCGGTCGCTTACTGCAATCGACGTTTACAGCGGCACGGCTTTCCCGAGACGGCGTTCGTGGCCGACATGACCGATTTTCGACTCCCGCGTAAAGTCGATGCCGCCTTCAATATGATCAACAGCTTCCGGCATCTCGCGACCGAGACCGCTGCTCGAGAGCACTTGCAAAGCGTAGCCCGCAACCTGCGTCGCGGCGGCGTCTATATTCTCGGTTTACACCTGACTCCGACGTCGACGCGACCTTCGGAGGAGGAATCATGGTCCGCGTCTCGGGGAAACTTGTGTATCAACTCGCGGCTCTGGACCACGCGACGTGACATGCGGAAGCGGTTCGAGCACGTTTCGCTGGCGTTCGACGTCTACACGCCCACACGCAGCCTGCGTATTGAGGATCAACTCGCCTTTAGGACGTACACCTCAAGGCAGATGGCGAACTTGTTGGCGAGCGTCGACAGCTTCGAAGTTGTCGAGACCTATGATTTCGCGTACGACCTGGAATTACCGGTGAATGTCGACAGTGCCACGGAAGATGTTGTCTACATCCTGCGGAAGCGTTAGGCTATGGTGAATTCCGAGGTTCCGGCCATGGCAAAGGGACCCTCGCATTCACCTCACTCGGCGAGTTTCTGATTTTGAGTTCGTTAACGCCTACTACCGCGACGGGGTCGGTCGACGCGCTTCGCGAGTTCACCTTATGGGCTTTGGCGATGCTGGGCTGTGAATCGAGCTCCGATGATCGCGTGCTGTACCAAGTCCGGCTACCCGCATCGTTACGCAACCATTTTGGCAATGGCGAAGGGCTGCGATTGTCGTTTGCTCCCGCCAGCGAACAACCGGGTGTGCAAGCCATCTCGCTCGAGTCCGCGTGGTTGCGATCGCTCTTGCAACAACTGACCGCTGAGCGGGCGGTGGTCCGCGCGGAACCAGCACACCAGCCGACCAGTGTGCGCGAGATTTCGCCGCAGTTGTTTGCCGCCTATCAAGTCGATGGTGGCAGCGTCCACTTGGGCGGATGCACGCTCGAAGATCGAGTTCTTCTGCGGCTCAGCTATACCGAGCCACCGCCCTCGCCGACTGGAGACCGGCGATTACGCCATCACTTCGTGGACGATTCCGGCGCGCCGCTGGATGAGCAACTCGTCCGGCAACTTGGATGCGACGAACTCGTGCCGTTAGGCCGCACGATCCGCGTCTCCGATGAACAGTGCGAGCACTGGCGGCATCTGGGCGAGGCGAGCCTATCCGCAATGAGCGGAGCAGGCGAGCTGTTGTTAGTTACCGCGATTTGGTGCAAGTACGCGGAAGGCAAGTTGTCGTTTGTGATTGGCGACGCGACGACGGCGGTGGCCTTCTCCGGTTGGGCCGCGCTGCTGGCCGAAGGAAGCCAACCGCCGCCTCCCTTCCGCGTCTCGGACGAGGA
>JBGTHH010000101.1:0-4554 GCA_041746275.1 Pirellulaceae bacterium
GATGCACTTCGATCAGCGTATGGATCCCCGCTAGATCCTGCTGTGGATGTCTGGCGAATTCGAGATGGTCACGACGTGGCTTTCAACAGCAATTGCTGACTGACTCGTCGCCCGGTCGCGCTCAGGGGAAAGTCCGCCAACTTCTCGGGAAAAACCCACATCAACTCGCCCTTGGTTTCGCGTTCCATCAGGAACTCGGCATGATAACAGTCCAGTGTGATGCGGAACCGAGTAACTCCATGCTTGATCGACGTGATGAAGTCACCCGCTGCCACGCGGACGCCGGTTAGCCGTTCGACTTCCGACCGGAGTTCGCGTGACAACGCCAGCTTATGTGCCGACTTGAGCGGAAAGCGAGGGAAGTCCCACAAACCGGCCCAGCGTTCTCCCTCCTCGCAACGACGAAGCAAGATGCGTCCATCGCGCCAGACTACCACGCAGGCTTCGCGGGTCGATTCGTAAACCGTCTTCTTCTTGGGCAACGGAATGAGGGCTTGCAGTCCGGCCGCGCGCGTGGGGCACAGCCGAGCGACCGGACAAGCCTCGCAGCGTGGCTCGCGGGGAGTACAGATCTCGCTGCCCAGTTCCATCATGGCTTGATTAAAATCGCCGCAACGACGGCGGGGAAGAAAGTCCTCCGCGGCCTGCCACAGCGTCTGCTGACCTGACGCACTGGTCGGGTCGCCGCGATAAGCCAGCAGTCGGCTGAAGACCCGCACGGTGTTCGCTTCCAGGATGGGTTCCCGCGCGTCAAAGGCGATTGAGAGGATGGCTCCCGCCGTATAGCGACCGATCCCCGGTAACGCTTGGACGGTGGACTTGTCGCGCGGGAACTCGCCGTCGTGTTCGGCGACGATCCGCTGGGCCGCTTGGTGCATCTGTCGCGCGCGGCGGTAGTAGCCCAACCCTTCCCACAATCGGAGCACACATGTTTCGCTGGCTGCGGCCAGCGCCGCGATGTTAGGAAACTCGTGGAGGAACCGCTGGAAGTAGGGAATCACCGTCACGACTTGAGTCTGCTGCAGCATGATCTCACTGACCCAGACGTGATACGGATCACGCGTACGCCGCCAGGGCAGATCCCGAGCGTGGCGATCGAACCACGCCAACGCCGATCGACGCAACCCCTGCTTCCAACGACTATCCCGTTGAGCCATCCCTGTCTACTTTCCTGGTTTCCGATTCCCACGAGTCGTCATTCACGGCGAGACGCATAGGATACGGTCATCGCGGCGATGGGGAAACTCGGGAAGGCGTTGCGGGCACCGCTACGGATACTACGACCAAGCGGCACCAGAACTGTTGGGTTCGGGTGCCGCTTGTGAATGCGTCGGATTTGGATACTTGAAACGACAGCTAGCCGTTAAGGGACATCCACGGTACCACGATCCGCGATATACGCCATGCGGCAGAACATGGTGTAATCCATTGTCTCAGGGAGGAACCGCACGGAACCATCGCAGAGTGCGAACTGGGCACCGCCCGGGTGAAAGCTGTTAAATCCCCAAGCATAACTTCTTAGTAGGGCATCGTTCTGATAACTAGCATTGATGCGCCAGTCGCGAGGGTAATTGTTAATCAACGCGGTGGTCGCATCCACCGTGTTGGGGCTACTAGACACCACGCGACCGTGGCAACAGGTGTGCGTGCCGGTCAAGCCCCAAGGCCCGAACGAGGCGGAAGTTTTGGTTTTGCGAACACCGCTACCGACACTTTCGCCGAGGGCGATGGAATTGGAAGTTCCATCCTCGATGGCAGCGAAATTGGCCGCACCATCGTTACCGAACGCACCGCGACGGACGTCGGTAGCCGTCAACCGCCAGCTCCTATCGTAGTCCGTAAAAACCCCGGTGGAGAACAGATAACTTGTGCGTCTCGCATTGCGCCGTGAATAGAAATCGGTGGTTCCCGGTAAGCTGTCCGAGATCACCCCGGCATCCGTATGGGATGGGCACTCTAAGAACGGGTAACGAGCGTTGTAGATGGTGTCATTGACGGTATCCAGGCCAGTGACTGGAATGTTATAGGGCGATGACTGACTGGAACACACGTTAAAGTCGTATCGGTCATGAGCCGCCGACTGTTCGACGAATGGTAACATCATCGCCCAACCCGTCGTGTTCTTGACGCCACCGCGAGCCAAGTGATAGGCCGGATCGTTGAAACGGCCCGAACCAAGGAGTGCGGGCGGAAAGACCTTATAAGTGTCGTGGTAATTGTGCAGCGCCAAACCCTGCTGCTTGAGGTTGTTACCACATTGCATCCGGCGAGCCGCTTCACGAGCCGCCTGTACGGCTGGCAGCAGCAGGGCTACCAAGATGCCGATAATCGCAATCACCACCAATAACTCGACTAACGTGAAACCACGGGATCTGCGCTTTGTAACCATGCAAACACTCCAAGATAAGGGAAACGAAAATATGGGTAGCTGATTAGCTAGTATCTGCTGGGAGAGGAAGCCGTGATTAGAACTAATCGTGGATCTGAAATCAAGGATAAACTGCGGCAGTTTATGTGGTCGTGTGCGATGCGAGCCCGTCACAATCTAGCGATTACGGTTTGAGTTGGCTGGTTTGGTCGAGTCGTCTGGCGAATTGGCGGTGATGAGAAGCTGCAGGCAGATCGCCCAGCACTCCGTAGAACTCCGCTAACATACTGTGTGCCTCGCTTCGGCCAGGATGGATTTCCAGAGCTTGATGGCATGCACGAACGGCCGCCGGTAAGTTACCCAGCGCACTTTCGCAATATGCCAGCACGATCCAGTCCTCCGAGTTGCGACGCATGTGGGTCAACCGTTCGAGGGCATCGCGAGCCAACGCCGGCTGATTCATTCGCAGGTACGAGTCGCCCAGGACGAAAAGAGAATTTGCGAATCCTCCCGCATGCAAGGGAGCCTGGGTGGCCTTCTGGGCCAGTGGTATGGCTTCGGTCAGTCGATCCTGTTCCCAGTACAACCGTGCGAGTGCCGCTTGAGCTTCCGCTTCATCGACAGCTTGGCGGACAAGTGCTTCCAAGAGATGCAGCGATCGCGCTCGATAACGTAACGCTTTGGCGTCCGTCTTGCCCTCGGAAGCTTCAAGATAGGCGAGGGCCAAGCAGCGGTCTTGCTCTTCAGAAGGCAAGTGAGCGAGATCCGAGGTGGGAATCAACCTGCCCGTCGCGACTTCCCCACTTGGCGCATCGCGATCGGTTGTGGGCACGGAAATTCGATGGTGAGTGAACGCGAAATGAGGAATGTCGGTCGATGTCTTGGGCATATGGCAAGTGATACAGTTGTCCGACGAATCCCGCTTCCTCCGCTCGCCTTCAGGCAACCCACAAGCATCGTGACACGCGTTGCATTTATCACGAAAGTACGTGGGGCTCGCCTCTTCCACTTTCCCGTGCGGATCGTGACACGTCGTGCAGGTCAGGCTCTCGGACGCCTGATAACAACGGCTCAATCGCATCTGTTCCATGTGGCCCACGACGGTCATCGCCGTGTCCCCGCGTTCTTCGCTGTAGTCGATGCGAAAGTCCTCCAGTCGCAATCCTGGTCGGAAGTCGGACAGTGATCGTCCTCGCACCAGGACAGTGGCTGCGCTGCGGAGATGGCATTGCGCGCAGATGGCTTCACTTTGCGTTCGTGAAAGGCGAGCCGGATTGACGATGGTGAGGTCGAGGGTCGAGTCGGCTTGATTCGAGCTTATCGGGGAACGATGTTTGTCCACGTGTAATGCGCCGGGGCCGTGACAATTCTCGCAACCAATCGACTCTTCGTGGATGCTCACTCGGTAGCGCGAGCCTTCTGGTCCGACGCGCCCCGCATGGCATTGCAGACAGCCCAGATCCGCTGGCCGTTCGAACCCTGGGTGAACGGGAGCATCGTAGCCCGGCGACATTTGCCAAGCTTGCTTCGACGTATACCAAGTGATTGGTGACTCGACAAGGAATCCATCCAGTTCCACCAGATAGCTCCGTGAATGATGACCGGAACCAATCCGGAATCGCAGCGGATGCGCCGCCAACAAAAGCTCCTCGCCTTGTCCGTCGGCAAGCCACTCGCGATGCCAGAGCTTTCCTTCTTGTCGAAGGCTCTCGAAGCGACGGCCCGACAGGGCATGTGAAAAATTCGCATCGACCGGCTCCGTCGCCACATCGACTTCATCGAGTGCGCGACTATGAGCGGTTTCCAAATAGGAATGATATGCCGTTTCGTGACAGCCAGCACACGCTTGCGACCCCACGTACGCCACGTCGGGATGGGTGTTCTCGAACGGGCTGGGGAGTGGCGGTGGAACATCGGCACGAGTCGGCGTCAGCTTGGGGCTTTCGAACCGATCGATGTGATGTCGGCGACTGGCCGGAGTTGGAGCGTTCGAGCCTAATAGATACCAACGCACCGCCGCCAATAAAGCAACGCTGGAAATCGCGAAGGCAAGCAAGTGCGTTTTCCGCCTTCTCATCCCACCCCACTCACTCATCACAGGACTGTTTCCGTCGTCGGGAGGCCGATGTAAGTCTATCGAACCACGAGTTGAAGTGCGATTGGCGACACAAACGGACCCTTGCGTT
>JBGTHH010000102.1:0-14256 GCA_041746275.1 Pirellulaceae bacterium
CCTTGGCTGGCGGTTTCATCTTGAACTTCATGCCCTGCGTCCTGCCCGTGATTGGGCTGAAGATTATGTCGTTTGTGCAGCAGGCCGGCGAAAGTCGTGCCCGAGCCTTCTCCTTGAACCTCTGGTACTCGCTCGGATTGATGTCGGTCTTCATGGTGTTAGCCACATTGGCGGCCGTGTGGAGCGTCGGTTGGGGGCAGCAAAACCAGTCGAGCATCTTCAACATCATCATGGCTTCCGTTGTCTTCACGATGGGCTTGAGCTTCCTCGGCGTGTGGGAGATCCCGATCCCCGGCTTCGTCGGCTCTGGCAAAGCGAACGAACTGGCAGCACAGGAAGGTGTCAGCGGCGCGTTCGCCAAGGGGGTGGTCACCACCATCTTGGCCGTCCCCTGTAGCGGCCCGCTCGTCGCCACCGCCCTGACTTGGAGTGCTGGCAAACCGCCCGCCTTGGTCTACATGACGTTTGGCTTCATGGGACTGGGTATGGCCTTTCCCTATCTCCTGATCGGGGCGTATCCACAATTGATGCGTTTCATGCCAAAGCCGGGAGCCTGGATGGACACGTTCAAACAAGCGATGGGGTTTGTGCTGCTGGGCACGGTGATCTGGATCATGTCCTACCTGCCTTGGCCTCAGGTCTTGCCGACGTTGGCCTTCCTGTTTGGCTTGTGGGCCGCCTGTTGGTGGGTCGGACGAACCCCGTTGACCGAGGATTTCGCTGTGAAGGCCCGAGCCTGGGTCGGCGCTATTGGGTTCGCGACCGGCATTGGTTTGTTTGCCTTCGCTTGGTTTGGCGATGTGATGGGCCAGCGTTTCACGGCGGCCGTCGAACGGGAAATTGCCAGTTCCAGGTTTGAGGCGACTCCGACGGACGCACCGACGGGAGAAACTCCCGTGCATGTCAGGGGCACCGAACACCTCCCGTGGCAACCCTTTTCAATCGCTAAGTTGACGAGTTTGACGAGCGAGAACAAGACCGTGATGGTGGACTTCACGGCGGACTGGTGTCCCACGTGCAAGGTGTTGGAAGCCAATGTGCTAAACACGCATCAAGTTCGCGATACCGTGGAACAACTCGGCGTCGTGCCGCTGCTCGCGGATTGGACCAATCCGAACGCGGAAATTAGCGAGATGCTGGAGTTGCTCGGCAGCAAGCAGATTCCAGTATTGGCCATCTTTCCCGGAGATCGTCCCAACGAACCGATCGTTCTGCGCGGCTGGTACTCCGTGGAAACCCTTGTGCAAAAACTGCATGAGGCGGGTGGCATGTCCGCTGGGGAAACGGCCGCCGTCAGTCAGACGGTCAATGCACTCGTGCGAGAATAGCTTACACGATTAATCGCCCCAGACCACCGCTCGCTCGCCCGCAACCACTCGACCAATCACCCAACTGTCGAGTCCTTGATCGGCGAGGATTTGTTGCATCGCGTCGATGGCTTGGGGGTGAGCAACCAGCACCATGCCAACTCCCATGTTGAACACACGCTCCATCTCGTCGTCCGCGACGTCTCCCAGGCGTTGCAGCCAAGGAAAGATGGCTGGCACCTTCCAACTAGCCCGAGCGATTTCGACCCGCGTGCCGTTCGGAATGATTCGCTCCAAATTCTCACGCAGACCACCGCCCGTGATATGCGAAATGCCATGAATGGACTGCTTCACCGCCTCGCTGGTTAACAACTTGCGCACGGGTCGGGCGTAAATGCGAGTCGGTTTCAATAGGGCTTGCCCGACGGTCGAATCCAACTCGGCAACGTAATCTTGCAGATCTAGCCGAGCCATATCCAAGACGACGCGGCGTACTAAGCTGAAGCCGTTCGAGTGCAGGCCCGTTGACGCGATCCCGAGCACGGCATCCCCGGGCACAATCGCCGCCCCGGTGATCAAATCGGGCTTGTTAACCACGCCGACACAGAAGCCAGCCAAGTCGTAGTCGCCGTGCGCGTACAAATCGGGCATGATCGCGGTCTCGCCAGCGTTCAAGGCACAGTCCGCATCCACACAACCATCGCTGATGCCTTGGACGATCTGCTCCAGCAATGTCGGATCGTCGTGCGACATCGCGACGTAATCGTTGAAGACCAGCGGTTCGGCTCCGCAACAGATGGCGTCGTTAACACACATCGCGACCAAGTCGATACCCACGGTGTGGTGAATACCGGTCAATTGCGCCACGCGAAGCTTCGTCCCCACGCCATCCGTGCAGGTAACCAAAACCGGTTGGTCGTAGTTTCGCTTAAACAGCTCGCTGGAAAAGTCGAGTTGACACAACCCCGCGAAGCCACCGTCGAGCGAAATAACACGCGGCGAGAACGTGCGATGTAGCAAGCGTGGCAAGCGTTTCATCGACTCTTGATAGAGCTCAAGGTCAACGCCGGCGTCTTTGTAGGTGGCTGGTCCCATCATGGCTCTCGGGAGTAGGTCGGAAGAGGCCCGATTCTACGAACGCCCGTCATGGCTTGTCAACGCGACGGCCAGCAGGCTATCGTAGTCATCGCTCCCGCAAAGTCACGAAGTTCCGTGAGCAGCGGGACCCATGTGCAGGCGGGGGCAAGAGCGGATGGGATGGGAATGGCTGACCAATGCACTAAGTGTGGCGAAGACTTACTCGGATCGGTCAACCGCTGTTGGCGTTGCGGGCAAAAGCTCCTCCCACACTCCCCTGCCAGCGACCTGCCACCGCCACGTCAAGATACCCCTTCCGCCAATCCAGAGCATCAACAAGACCAAGTGTTACTCGCGGAACTCTTGGATTCACCACAATCTGGCGGGTCGATCGCAGGTGCTCATCGTGATCAAGCCCCAACAGGGGACACTCCGGCGAACAAGTGGATACGACGAGGTTCCCCCTTCGCGGATCGCGGCCAGTTCGTCGTCGAGCGGATCCGGGACGTAAATTCGAAAAAGCTCCCTCGCGGAGCGGCACTTTTTCGCTCCCCAATCCCGCCCTCCCAGCGTCCTCGGCGTGATCGAGCCGCTGCCTGCGCCTCGCTTTCCCTGGCCTTGGCGTCGGCGAGCCTGCTCTGTGCCTTTTGCTTACCCATCGGCGGGCTCATTCTCGCTGTCTTTGGCATCCTTGCGGGGACTTGGGGCCTGATTTCCCGCTATCCTCGGGTCGCCCTGATCGGCCTACTCCTCTGCTCCCTCAGCTTCATGATCGCTGTGGTGCAGTTGGTCTTCGCGATTTACGGATAGCTCATCCGGCTCCAGTCGGTGCCGAACCGTCGCTAAACCTACCGGTCCTGAGCAATTTCTGCAATTTCCCATTTTTACGATGCTAGCATCTTCCTATTTTCACAAACTCTATTTATAGTCGCTATAACCCGCATAACCCACATTCTACTTCCTCCTCGCAAACTTATTGAGCAGCTACGTTGGCGTGCTGGTTGGTGAGTTGGAAGGTCAAACCAAGGAGTAAATCACATGAAGTTGTCGTTCGTCCCAGCGCGAGCTGGCCTCGCTTCGATCCTAGCGGCGATGTTGGTGTTCGCTGTGGCGGATCGCGCCAACGCCGGTTGCGGTTGCCACGCCTGTGTCAGCAGTTGCGTGACGTATCAAACCGTCGAGAAGACCATCTATGTCCCTCAAATGGTTCCCGAGATCCGCGTCGTCAATCAGACGATTTGTGAACCTGAAGTCCGCGAGCGAGTCGTCACCGTCCATCGCTGTGTGCCCGAGACGCGGCAAGTGACCGAAAACTTCACGGTGATGGTACCGCAGCAACAAAGACGCGTGCAGAACTACGTGGTTCGCCGCCCGGTTTGGAGCGAAGTCGAGCAGACGTTCACCGTATCGGTCCCTCAGCAGGAAGAGCGCAGGGGAGTTCGAGATGTCTGTCGCCCCGTGCAGGTCGAAGAGATGCGCACCGTATCACGTAACGTGGGTGTTTGGGAGGAAGTCCCCTGCTCCGGCGGTTGCGGCCATATCGGTGGCTCGACGGTCCAGAAAGGGGATGATTCCGCCGCTCAAAAGGATGGAGGTTGCGGTGAAGTGCATCGCGTGTGGCGGTCGCAATGCATTACCGAGCAAGTTCCGGTGACCGTCTGGAAGAACGAAGTCCAACAGGAAGAGTACAACTATCAGGTCACCACCTATCGCCCCGAAGTTCGGATGCGTCGTGTACGCGTTTGCAACTATGTGGACGAGCCGCAAAGTCGCGAGATCACCGTCACCGTCTGTGTCCCCGAACAACGCTCGCGAGTCCGTGACGTGACGACCTTCCGCATGGTGCCCGAGCAAGTCAATCAGCGGTTCACGGTCATGGTGCCACGCACCGTCCAACGTGAAGTCACCGTGATGGTTTGCCAGATGGTGCCTCAGCAGGTCGTTTGCCGAGTACCCGTCGTCTCGCCGGTTTATCACAACGGATGTGGTGCCCCCTGCTGTAATTGAGGACGGACTCGCCGATAGGACATCGAGCCGAGCTATCTACGGGTAGCTCGGCTTTTTTTGTGGCCACGTCAAGGGCCGACGAGCAGAACGGTCAAGGAGCGGGGACCGTGGGCTCCGATGACGAGCGATTGTTCGATGTCCGCGGTCTTGGAGGGACCCGAGATGAACAGTCCGTAACTCACGCCCTCGAATTTCAAACGTTCGTAGGCTTGGTGCAAGTGATCGCAGATCTGGTCGCGCGGGACGACCAGGACCAAATGCTGGGTGGCGAAGTAGATCGCTCGATGCTTGACATGTCGATCGGTCACCCAGACTGCGGCGTTCTCCGCCACGGCAAACTCGCCGGGCAAGATGGCCACGTCGACCGAGGCTAACTGATGCGGATCGTCCACGGCATCCAGTTGGAAATTGCCTACCGGCAGATCGGCAACCGTGCAGACGATTTGCCGCGCCGTCGGCCAACACGGCAGTTGCCGAATCGTGGCAACCAAGTCATCTCGTGAGGAAACCACTTGGCCTTGCCCGCCGACAAAGTTCAACACGGTCAGGAACTGCACTTCACGATCCGGATACGGGGTCCTAGCGTGAGCCAGTTCGGGCAGTGGAGTGGTCGTCGGCGCGTTGCGACGAATGCGGGCCAGGATATCGTTTCTCGTGTTCATGATGAGCGCCGCCGAAACTCGTCTCGAAAGCTACGTTTGGGCACGGGTGGTAAATCCCGCTGCTTGCCCCACGGATTCCACGGACCATAGACCAGGAATCGAGGCATCCAGCGCAACGCCCAACGGCCCAGACGCCCCACTTGTGCGTATAGCCAAGGACGGCGAAAGACAAACGAGGTGGCCTTCATACCCCAGCGCTTGGTGACCGCCAAATGACCAGCGACCGCCACATCGCGGCGCAGGGTGAGCAGTTGCTCGTGTAGATTGATTTTCACGGGACAGACATCCGTGCAGGACGCACACAAGCTACATGCGAACGGCAGCTTGGCGTAAGATTTCAAATCCCGCGCCGGGTTCAGGATCGAACCGATCGGACCGGGTACCGTGGCCCCATAGCTGTGCCCGCCGCTACGTCGATAGACGGGACAGGTATTCATGCAAGCGCCACACCGGATGCAGTGCAAGGATCGACGGAAATCGTCGCTGCCCAAGATCTCGCTACGGCCATTATCGAGCAGCACGATATGCAATTCGCCTCCCGGCAGCGGGCCGTGAAAGTGCGAGCTGTACGCGGTAATCGGTTGGCCGGTGGCCGATCGTCCGAGAAGTCGCAGAAACACGCTCAGGTCACGGGCGCGCGGGATCAGCTTTTCGATACCCACGCAGGCGATGTGCAGCTTGGGGAGCGCCGTGCCCAGATCCGCGTTGCCTTCGTTCGTACAGACGACGAAGCCACCCGTTTCCGCCACGGCAAAGTTGACACCTGTGATCCCCGCGTCGCAACTAAGAAACACTTCGCGCAGTTTCTGCCGAGCCGCTTCAGCCAGATAAGTCGGATCGGTCGCTCCCGCCACGGTGCCCAACCGTTCGTGGAACAACGCTCCGACTTCCTCCTTTTTGATGTGGATCGCCGGCAGGACGATATGGCTGGGCGGCTCGCCGCGAAGCTGCACAATCCACTCCCCCAGATCCGTATCGACGACTTCAATCTCATGTCGCTCCAGGAACGGATTGAGATGGCATTCCTCGGTGAGCATCGATTTGCTCTTCGCGACCTTCTTCACACCGTGGTCTTGCAGGATGCGTAGGACGATCTCGTTATGCTCCGCCGCATTCGCTGCCCAATGCACGACGACGCCACGGCGCGTCGCTTCGCGCTCGAACTGTTCGAGGTAGTCGGACAAATTGGCGATGGTGTGAGCTTTAATCGCGGAAGCCAGCTCACGTAGCGTTTCCCATTCCGGCAGCGACTGGGCCATCCGATCCCGCTTCACACGCACAAACCACAGCGACTGATCGTGCCAATGAGCCCGCTCGTCGTCCCGTACGAACTCGGCGGCGGCGCGTGGATGGTCGGCGTGACGTGAGGTCGTGGTCATCGGTGGCAGGGCATCCTTTACGGGCACGGTGGAACTGGGCGGCCCGCTAGTATTTCGGCGATGTGCATCACGTGCATCGGCTTGCGTTGTCGTAAGATAAGACCTTGCAGATGCATCAGGCACGACATGTCGTTGGCCGTCAGCACCTGCGTTCCCGCTTGTTCGTGATCGTGCAGTCGGTCCAATCCCATCATGCAGGAGACCGCCTCTTCGGCCACGGCGAAGGTGCCGCCAAAACCGCAGCACTCATCCGACCGAGTCAAACTGACCAGCTCGATCCCTTCGAGCGATTCGAGCAGTTGCCGCGCTTTGCTGAACGTCGGCCCCACCATTTCGCTGGAGTTGCCCAATCGCAATTCCCGTAGCCCATGACAACTCTGATGCAGACCCACCCGATGCGGAAAGCGACCGGGAATATGATCGACCTTCAGTACGTCTACTAGGAACTCGGTCAACTCAAATACGCGCGGACGCAACGACGCGTAAGCGGCATCGTCGTGAAAGTAATCGTGATAGTGCTGCCGGACCATTGCCGTGCAGCTTCCCGAAGGACAGACGACATATTCGTAAGACTGAAAGATGCTCACGAATCGCTGAGCCAGCGGACGAGCTTCGTGTACGCAGCCTGTATTAGCCATCGGCTGGCCACAACAGGTCTGGGCTTCCGGAAAATGCACTTCACACCCAAACTGTTCTAACAACTCGATGGTCGCCCAAGCTACATCGGGATAGAGTTGATCGACGTAGCAGGGAATGAACAGACCGACTTGGTGCATGGCAAGGCTGACTGACGGTGTGAAATCGCGAGTTTACACCCGCAAGTGCTCTGCCTGAGTATCATCCGACGTACACTCTCTGGCAACCCCGTCGCCGTTGGCCCAGCCTTGAGGCTCGGCGGCTAGATGCTCGCTCGCTGAACGCTGCGAGGAGCAGAGCAAGCGGCGGTATCCGACGAAACACGCTGGCGACTGCCGAAACGTTCCACCCAACACCGGGGTTAAGTCACCATCAGCCAAGCGCCCGCCCAAGAAATGCATGGATTGATCAGGCGGATTGCGTAATAATGAAGCCTCGCAAGTAGTCTATCAAGGAGTCGAAGACCATGTCCTGCCGCGCGAACTTGACCGTGCTGACCTTGATTTTGGGAGTTTTCATCCTCATCAGCCAGACCACGGCACAGGACCGTGGTGACCGTGGACGTGAGGGTGATCGCGGGCGTGAAGGCGATCGTGGACGCGGCGGTTTCTCAGGCGGCCCGGGAGGGTTCTCGCCCGTGGATATGCTGCGCCGGTTCGACGAAAACGGAAATGGGATGATCGATCCGGAGGAGGCGCAAGGGCGGGCCAGCTTCTTCCTGCAGCGCATCGCCAGTGAAGTGCCGGGCATTGACCTGTCCCGTCCCGTTCCCATCGACAAGCTGGCCCAGGGGATGGAGCGTTTGCGTCAACAGCGAGAATCGGGTGGGGGTGACCGCGGGGATTCACGAGGCGGTCCACCCTCGAACGCGTCAAGCGGTCGAGGTGCCACGCCGGTCGCCGTGGAACCACTCGTGCCTGGATTCGGGGTTCCCGATACTCTGCCGCCTGTGGCTGGTTTCGGTACTCAAGGCGAACTATTCGCCGTTCAGTTGACGCCGGCCGACTTGCGCGAAGGCGAAGAACGCCTGCGTCGATATGACACCAATGGCGATGGCGTGCTCGACAAAGACGAGATCGCCAAGGGGCGCTGGTCGGACGATCCGTTTAGCTACGATCGGAACCACGATGGCAAGTTGACTGCGGCCGAACTGGCGGTGCGCTACGCGCGTCGCCGTCTGGCCGATGAAGCGAATCGCAGCGCCGCGACGGCCAGTTCCGGACGCCCCGGAGAAGTGGCGTCCACGCGAGGTTCGTCGGATCGTGGAAGCGATCGAGGTGGATTTGATCGAGGCAGTTTTGATCGTGGTGGATTCGGCCGAGGAGGTTTTCCCGGAGGACCTGGCGGACCCGGAGACGAGGGACGTAACTATTTTTCCCGTCGCGATGAGGATTCCTCCAGCAATGCCGCTGCGCCGTCGTCCGGAGGCAAGGTTGTGGACGCGCGCAATTCCTATCGAGTGAAGACCATCGTCGAGCGACTGCCCAAGGGACTGCCCGATTGGTTCGCGCGAAGCGATGCCAACGCCGATGGTCAGGTGGCGATGGCGGAGTTTTCAACGACTTGGACCGACGCGGTCTTACGTGACTTTCAACAATTTGACTTGAACAACGATGGCATGATCACGCCGAGCGAGGCGCTCGAGGCCGTCAAGAATGGTGCGGTTCGCGGGTCGACAGTGACTTCCAGCGTCAGTGTCAGTACCCGCTCCACGTCGACATCAGGGTCAACTCCCGCAGGCACTGCGACTCCCCCCACGACGACCGTAAGTACGAGTTCGGGCGAGCCACGGAACATCGACGCGAGAACTTTGGCGTATTATCAAAAGCTGCTGGCGAAATACGATACAAACGGCGATAGCTTCCTGGTGGCCGACGAGTGGAAGGTGATGTCTAAGGATCCATCCGCTGCGGACACGGATGGCGACGGACGCATCAGCGTCGAGGAATACATCATTTGGGCGACAAAACGTTAGATTGACGGGCCTCCCTTGGGTTTGTGGCAATTGTTCGAGGACAGCATCGCCCGCCTGCCACCCTGAAGTCAACTCACCTGTTGTGATCGATTCTGGCGGTCACGCTTAGCCATTCGGTGCAATCCGAACACCCACCGCAGTCCTAGCGGTCAATCACAAATCCTCAGCAACGAGCTTTTGAGGTTGGATTCGCGACGATTCTTCCGATACAATCAGGGGCAACGAAGTAACGGCCCACCGGACCTGCGCACCAGCCAACCTGTCAGGTCCTCCCTTACCGCCCTTGGAGATGATCATGTTGCGAGTTACCGGCAATCGCTATCGGCTATGCGACCGTCTGAATCGGCGAGAGATGCTGAAGATCGGCGCGCTGGGATTGGGTGGTTTGACGCTGCCCCAGTTACTGCGAGCCGAGGCCGCTGCCGGGATCCGCAACTCGCCCAAGGCGATCATCATGATTTACCTGGTGGGTGCTCCACCGCATCAAGACATGTACGACTTGAAAGTCGACGCGCCCGCCGAGATTCGCGGCGAGTTTCAACCGATCGCGACGCCCGTTCCTGGCATTCAGATTTGCGAGCACATGCCGCGGCTGGCGGCGATCATGGACAAACTGGTGCCGCTACGATCCGTCTATGGTTCACCCGATGGGAATCACGACTCGCACATCTGTTACACAGGTCGTGCCAAACGCAACGAGCCCTCGGGGGGATGGCCTTCGATCGGTTCAACGATTGCCAAGCTGCAAGGTCCGACCACGCCGTCCGTCCCGCCCTTTATTGGTCTCGCGCCCGACGCGGGGCATCCACCGTACGGATCGCCTGGCCTTCCCGGTTTCCTGGGCATTGGCAACGCCGCGTTTCGCCCCTCGGGACCAGCACAAGCCGACATGGTGTTGAAGGACCTGTCCGAGGATCGCTTGGCCGATCGCAAGACGCTGCTCGGCAGCTTCGACCAACTCCGTCGCGACATGGATACCAGTGGCGATCTAGCGGGACTCGACACGATCAACGAACAGGCTTTTAACATCCTAACTTCCACCAAGCTCGCCGAAGCCCTCGATCTATCGCAAGAGGATCCCGCAGTACGCGAGCGTTATGGGAAGGGCGATCCGAAGCGCTACGGTGACGGCGCGCCGCGGAATCTCGAACACTTCCTGATGGCGCGACGGTTGGTCGAGGCGGGTGCTCGCGTCGTGACGCTGAACTTCGGACGTTGGGATTTCCACAGCAGCAATTTTAGCGAAGCCAAGAACACGCATTTGCCGATGTTCGATCAAGGTTTGTCCGCGCTGATCGAGGACTTGCATGCTCGTGGTCTGGATCAGGATGTCGCCGTCGTGGCATGGGGTGAGTTCGGTCGCACACCGCGGATCAACGCCGATGCCGGTCGCGACCACTGGCCTCAAGTCGGCGGCGGGTTGATTGCCGGCGGTGGTTTCCGTACGGGACAGGTCATCGGCGCGACCGATCGTATTGGCGGAGCCATTTCGGATCGCCCTGTCCATTTCGGTGAAGTCCATGCCACGCTGTATCACTTCCTGGGCCTCGATCCCTTGCGGACGACGATACGGGACTTGGCGGGACGCCCGCGTTATTTGGTGGACGATTTCAAGGCGATGCCGGAATTGATCTGATCGGACATCACCGCGATGCCAGCCAGTCGGCCGCTGGTCATGGCCCAAGCGATGTGCAGTCCGTGGCTCCACAGAATCATGCCGGCAAGCCCGTTCTGGCCCACGGCATAGAGTCCCGGGATGATCGTGCCGTCCGGCCTGATCGCCTGCATCGACTGATTCACCACCACGCCTCCTTCGGTCGTCGTGAAGTAGGCCTTGACGGGGCCCAGCAGGCACCACGGCGAGGCATCAAGCGATGCCCGGCCGCCGTTTCGTCCTTGCGAATCGGTTGTATCTGCGGTTGCCGCGGCGTTGTAGGCGCGGACGGTTTCGCGGAGCGTCGCGACGTCGAGCTTCGCGCGCTGGGCCAATTGCTCAAGGGACGGTTCGATGCGCGTCACATCCGGCCGCAATCTTCGATAGTCCTCCACATACGCATACGCGATGTCGGGAGCCGTCGAGATGAAGTGGGGCCAAGCGGAATAACGCTGCATCAGGCGACCATCCACTAAGATGTAGGCGATCTTATCGGGCTGCGCCGCCAACGCGATCTCGCGATCCGGGAACTTCGTTTCGTCCACAAAGCGAGCGCCATGTCGATTCACCAAGATAGCTCCATCGTCAAACAAGGCATTTTCCGGGTGCTGCCACGTGACCAGCAGTCGCTTGATCATGCGATACAGGATCGACCGAGGCAGATATTTTGCCGCGAATCCCATGGCCCGCGCTGCCCAACCACGCGTGGGGAGCCACTGCTGAAACGGTTTATGACTGGATGGAACGAAACGCAACTCGGGACCGTACGTGATCTCCATGTTGACCAGTTCCGCACCGATCGCTTGTGCCAAGCGATGCCCATCGCCGGTCGCGAAAGGATTAATCCCTTCGATGTGGCGAAATTGCTCTCCCTTGTAGGCCGCGATGAGATCGGCGTTGTTGGCGTAGTCGCCAGCCGCCAGGATCACGCCGCGCGTGGCACGGAACTCGAATGTTTGGCCCGCCACGGTCGCACGCACTCCCGAGACACTCGCACCGTCCACGATCAACGTTTCGACGGCGGCCTCGCATAATAAGGATCCGCCGTGGCGCAGCAATGCCGTGTGCAAAGACGCAATGTAGGCTTTCGCGCCGGGCACGACGTTGTGCATACGCGGCTGACGATTGGGAGGCTCGGGATGCGGCCCAACGAATGTCAAACCGAAACCCCGGAGCCATTCCAGGGTCGTGGCGGATTCCCGCAGAAAGAAAGCTCGCATCGATTCGACATTGCGCGACTCGATGTCCACGGGAGCGAACCGACGAACGTCTTCGATATGCCAATTCGGATCGTCCGCCACTCCCTTCCGCCGTTGCAAGCTGGTGTTGGCAGCGGTAAATGAGCCGACGGCGATTCCGGTAGTGCCTCCCGGCTGGGGGCGTTTCTCCAGCACCAGGACACTCGCTCCCTGTTCGGCCGCCGAGCACGCCGCTGCCAGCCCACTGCCTCCGGCACCGACGACAATCACATCGTAGTTCAATCTCATCGCCGCAATGCTAGCAGGGGTCTGTTAATCGCTCTAGTTCCAGGTGGCAGGATGTGTTATTTTACTGCCCCGCTATATGTCAAGGGATGACATAGTTTGACACTTGCCCAAGGAGGGGTCCCCGTGCAAATCAGAAGCCTGCGACTCGATCGTTTCGGAGCTTGCTCCGACCTGTCTCTCGACTCCCTGACCGACGGAGTCAATGTCATTCACGGTCCCGCCGGATCGGGCAAAGCCACGTTGAGCCGTCTGGTTCGGTCGGTCCTATACGGTTTTGACGACAGCACGCGGCGTCAGTACCTGCCGGTGGACTCGCGCGGCTACGGAGGGACCTTGACCGTTCGCAACGAGACGGGGCTGCAAACGATCAGTCGCCATGACGACGGCAGCCCAACGGGTCGACTGACGATCGAACACGAGGATGGTGCCGTAGTGGGACGCCGTCACATTCCCGATGCGGTAACGGGCATTCCAGAATCGACTTTCGATCGCATTTATGTTGTCGACTACCGTCGCCGTCCCGGGATTGGAGCTTTGCTCGAAGAGGCGCACGCCAACGGACTCGATCTGTTGGGCCGCACCATCGAAACCGAACGCGTGGTGACGTTGGAACGTCAACTGCGCGAACATCGAGACATGTTGGCGACCATTGCGCGAGTCGCGGCGACCCATGACGAGCTCGCAACTCGACGTGCCGACCTGCTGAAGGTGATCGCGGATCTCGAACGAGCGCTGAGCCATGACGAGGACGAACCCACACTAACGGCCCACATCGCGCGTCTCGAGTCGCAATTGGACGAGCGGCACACGCAACTGCAAAAGATTCAGGCCGAGCTAGACCAAGCCGAGCGACATCATCGCGAGTTGCTCGCGCGGCGCGACCACAAACCGGCGGCGCGACCGGCGATCGCCGCCCAGACCGCGGAGTTGCAGGAGCTTACCGCACAACTGCAACGCTGGCAGACGGTGCTGCGCGAGATCGTCAGTCGGCGACAAGTCATCGAACAGAAAGCGGAGAAGCTGTCCTCGCGCGAGCTAAATGGCGAACCACGACGCTGTCTGGGCGAAGTCGAATCGCAACTCGACGACCTACAGACGACCCTGGCCGGGATCGACGATGTCGCAACCTATCGCGGCCACGAGATTCGCGGCCTGTTCGCCGAAGTCTTCTCGGTGCTACGTGCGAATGTCTACCGGTTGTGTAACGAACTGAGTTACTGGGAAGCCGCGTCGCGACACAAGGATTGCACAATTGAGACGCAGCACTTGAGTCGTAGCGAGGCGGAGTTGCGATTAGCGATCAAGGGCTTGGTGACGAAGAAGGAAGCGTTGCAGTCCGAAATCGCAGCCGAGATGGGAGATGGCGGGGTCTCGTTGGTCCCCTGGCACGAGTCGTTTTGCGAATGTGCGGAACATCCCACGTTGCGAGTCCCGGTGTCGGCGGAAACCCCACCGCACGACATGGAGCGGGAGCTGGCAGAGTGCTCGTCGCTGATCGCCTCCTTGGAACGGCAGCAAGACCGGTTGATTGCGGATCTGGACGACATCGAAGCGGAGCTCGCGGACGTGCGTGGCCAGTTGCAGCGGCTGAATCAGGTCGAGCGTCTGGAATTACTGGACAACAAACGCGCGGAATTGCGGCGTGTCGAGCAGGACTTGCGCGACATCGATCGACGCCGCGAGTTACTGGCCGAAGTCGCAAGGTTGGAAGAAGAAATCGCCGAGTTGCGATCCCGCACGAAGACCTCGACGATCGTGGCCGATGCCTCGGAATACATGCGTCGCTTAACGGGCGGTGACTTGCATAAGATCGAGGTCGCCGCCAACGAACAAGTCTGGGTGATCGACGAGCATGGACGCCGTCGCGCTTACCATCAGTTGAATGATGGAGGTCGTGACTTAGTCTATCTCAGCATCTGCCTGGCGCTCGTGGAGTGCTTCCAAGCGAGAGGCATTCAGGTACCGCTGATCGTGAGTGGCGTCTTCACGCATGTCGATTCGAAGAATGTCCCTGAAGCCGCCGAACTGCTACGTGATTTCGCCGCCCGTGGTCACCAGATCTTGGTGTTCAC
>JBGTHH010000103.1:0-2945 GCA_041746275.1 Pirellulaceae bacterium
ACCAACCGATTCCAAATCCACGAAATGGGGTCTGTGTGTCTTACGGCGACGTATTCGAGCACCTTAGCGCGTTCAAAAGCGGAGCGCCGGTCGTGATAGTCACGTAGGCTATCCTCTGGAAAGACATCGAGCACGAAATTCGGTGGTCCGTTGAAGCAGTCGTATTCGGGTCCCGGATCGCATTGTTTGAGTTCGCCGTGATTCACCATCACGATGATACCGGGATGCAATCGGGCTCCGCCATCAAGTTGGAGCGGGGCATGAACGCAGCAATACAGTCCGGGCGAAAACAGCCGGTAATAGTTGATGCACATGGCGATGTCAGTCAGTAGTGCGGACTCACTAACATTGATTTCAGGGATCATCGATTCGCCTATGGGGGCATAACGAATAAGGCTTTATCGCTCGTCGCGAAGTCTTCGAAGCGATGAGCGATAAAACCAAGTTGAATTGAGCCGCGGATCACACACGGGGGCGTCACGTTGCGCCCCTGCCGACAGATTCTATCGGAGCCGATGTGGCGGTGCTAGTGTTTTCTCGCGTGAGGACACGATCGCGCTGGTTTCGTGGGGCGTCGTGCCAGAACCGTAGGGCATGCTTCGCAGGCCGGAATCGATATCGAGCAGCATCCAGAGATCGCGTCTTTCGGAGCCCTCGCACCATCAGCGGTGGACGGCAATGCACTCCGTCATGCAAAGCATGACCTACTTCACTTCCTTTAAATTGGAGTCAATTGCGTCCGCCAGCGGCAAATGGAGCACCCGAATTCAGTACCAACAACCATGTTTATTTTGCTCAACAAAGCGTTACGCGGACTGCTCTTCCCAAACTGCCTTTGCTACGGCGGAAACGGCAGAAACAACTTCACGCTTGTTGCATGCGTACAGATCGGAAAAGCTGAAACCGCCGATCTCAAGCAAGTGGTATGATCCGTCTGAGATCTGGAAAATGTCCATCACCCACACTGGATCGGGTTGGTAGTCGATGTCTGCGATTGACTCGGCAAGCTCGAAGGCATTGCGGTCGTATTCTGGCCGGTAGTCGAGGTCATCGCCGTCCTTGTACTGGCAGCCGGTAACAACCTTCCCGTCGGCAATCACGAACCGCCACTCGCTCAAGATACTTTTCGGCGAACTGACGACTAAATACTTGCCGTAATAGAACGCGTAGCTAAACCAGGTGAAGTTCTCGGCCGTACAAAATGCACCGGGTATCCAGCGACGTTTTTGACGAATTCTATTCATCAACGCGATGTCGCCGTGTGCAATCACACAAGCGTCTTTGGAAAATGTCTCACGATAAAAGCAGCCGACATCGTCCCAGCGAAACGGTGGGCTTGGAGCATGAATGAGTTTCGCGTCATGCCCTTGGTCGTGAATCGCCGCGACAAGTTCCTCGCGATATCCATCGAACATGTCCGCGTCGATTAGCCAGCCGACCTTCATGATTAGGTGACCTTGAAAAGGTTGAGACGACGGACGTGATCAGGGCATTTGGCAACGGCTTACTTTGGTCTGTACTTCGGACCCCAACAAGTAATGAGCTGTCGGAGCTCCCACGCCATTTTCCGGCGATCTCGATATCGCAATCGGTGAATTCGCCTTCGTAGCAAAGTACGAAAGGGCGCTGGTGTGGAGGAGGATCTTGTTCTTTTCCAACGCACACTGACCGATCAGCCCTTGGCCCAGTTCGAGCTGCGTGCCTACATCACTAGGATGCTCGTATGCGTAACTTGCCAGCAGCGGCAATGTGGGACGCTCGTCTGGACTATCGTAGGTGTACACGACGGCGTGCAGTGCCGAGACAAGCGGCGCAAGCTCTGAAAGGATCAGCCGGGCGACCGTGATCATCTTGCCTTCCCCGGGAAGCGGACGGCGAGTCGATGTGTTAAGCGGCCGTGAAAGTAGTCTGCCCGACCAGGGGCGTTTAACCGCTGACGCGAAAGTCTCTGGTCGGCGGCCAGCCAGGTTGATCGACGGATGCCCAATGAATCGACCGATGCCCACTGAACGTTCGTGGGCCAACGAGTTTGCAAGCCATGCGTTCGACTCCTTCCGCAGGGACGAGAATGTCTTGGCATGGCCTTTGCTAACTAGCGCGGACCAACGCTGGGGTCGCACGTTTTGAAAATGTGACGGCACCTGGACACACCCTAGGGCAGTGTTGGACTGCCTAGGGACCTCGATCACTTTAATTGAGTTAGGAGAATGAGATGACACGAAAACGATGCTTCACCACGATGACAGCGTGGGTACCGTTGATGCTGATTGCCGGGATTGGGTGTTTCGTTGCGGCGACCGCTCGACCGTCATGGGCTCAGGCCCCCGCAGTGCCACCTGTACCCGCTGTGCCCGACCAAACCGTCGATGCCCCGGCGGATGCAGCGGCCAACGTCGACGCGGCGGCGGATGCAGCACCCAATGTCGATGCGAAGGCGGATGCAGCAGCCGATGTCGGTGCTGACGCGGCAACGAATGTCGAAGCCGAAAATACAGCGAATGCGAAAGCGAAAGCCCAAGCGGATGCCGCTGCGGACGCCGCGACTGACGCAACCCCAGGTGCCCAGGGTGCGAGCAACGCACGGAGCAATCTCGATGCCGACGCAGCCACGCAAGCACCCAGGCTGCAAGGTGATGCCGCAGTCGATGCAGATGCAGATATTCGCAATCGTCGTGGAGAACCTACGGACGCTCGAGTCGGCGTCGATACCCAAACACGACTTGGTGCCGCCGCTGAGATGCAGGATGGCAGGCTGATCCTCGGCGATGTTACCCCCCAGAGTCTTGCAGCACGTGCTGGGCTGCAAGCCAGCGACGAGATTGTCTCGATCAATGGAGCCCAAATTGCAACGATCGACGCATATGACAATGCTTTTCGGGACTCAGTCGGTCCGGCCATGATTCAGTATCGGCGGGATGGCCAACTGTATGCGACACGCGTCGACC
>JBGTHH010000104.1:0-8983 GCA_041746275.1 Pirellulaceae bacterium
CAACATCAACGGCACATTGCCCAGCGACGGCGCGAACGTAACTTCAAAGACCAAGCCCTGCGTGGACACGTCAAAGCCTTGCGTTACCGATGTCACGCTCCCCGCTCCGAACGCGTCCTCCAAAGCGGACTTGACCTGAGCGTTGGTCGCGGGAGTGGCGATCTCGCGAGTCGCCTTGTTGGTTCCGTTAAGCTGCGCCGCTAATCCGAAGGCGTCGCCAACTGCCAGAGCAAGCAGCCCCAACTGGGCACCCGCGCGCGACACACCAAAGTTGTCGCTGAACGCCACGATTTCAAACCGATTGTCGCCCACGGGATTGCTGTTATCGATCAACCGCAACTGATCATTCGTAAACGCGACGCTGACTTGGTTCGAAGTTTGGGCTTGGATTGCCGCGACAACATCGGCCAGGGTGAACGTTGTCTGGAGCGTGGGGAGCGCCGAGGCATCCAGATTGACGTTGAACGTCTCGCCGCTACGAAGCCTCACCACCAAGTCGGCACGATTGCTCGCTTGCGTGGCGGGGAAGCCCAAGGCCGTCCCACCGGAAAGCGTCAGGCCCACGATCGTCGGATCATTCGCGATTAAGGCCAAGAGATGGTTCGCCGCCAGCGGATCGCCTACAATCCGATCGGTCGACGCGCCGTCGGCCAGCGGTGCCTGTTTCGCGATCTTCAAATCCGTCGCCGTATCGGTCCCGCCGACATTCTTCACTTCAAACCGCGCCGGCCCGCTTGTCAAATCGCGCAACTCCATGCGCCGCAAAGTATCGTTCAGGACAACGATCACACGGGCCGCCCCCTGGCTGATCGAGGCTTCTTCCACTTTCTGCTTGATATCGAGCAACGTCAGGGCTCCGTCCAAACGGACGAAGAATGTCGTGCCATCGCGTAGCAAGACCTGCAAATCGTCCGCAGCCGGAGTAATCGTGACCGCGGTGGGTAATTGCGACAACGCACGCGAGCCGAAGGGCTGCTGAACGAACTCCAGACGTAATGTCTCGGCGATCTCACCGACGCCAGCGGCTCGCAACGCATCATTCAAGTCGGCGATTAAGTCCCCAGCGTCCACGTTATCGTTAGTCTCCGCCGCGGGAAGATTCAGATTGATCGTCGATCGGGTAATTCCGGCGGTTTGAGGATTCACAAACGAGTCCAGCGATGTCAGATTCAACGTCAAGGCGAGCGCGCCGGTTTGCCCATTGCTCGGAGCCGGAAGATTCGCCAGGACGCCGACGTTGAACTGCGTGCCTTGCGTGCCATTGAGTTGTGCGATCGGTGTGGCACCGCTGACATCCGCACCGCCCGTTTCGGGTTCCAAATCAAAGCCGACTCCCAGATCCAGCCGCGCGGTGGCCTGGAACGTTCCGTCCGCCCCGCCAAAGAAATTCAAATCCGCGAATCCCAGATCCAGGGACTGGCGGAAGTCTAGTTCGATCGGATCGGGAGTAAAGTTGTTCTCCCATGACAAATTGAAGGTGACGGTTTTGGGGCCATCCGCGGGATCGGCGTAAGCCAGATTGACATGGAAGCCGCTGCCGTCGGTACGATTCTTAATCAATGCGTTCAGGGTATGAACCAAGTCTTGAATCGAATGTATGCGGAACCGGCTGGCGGCATCTCCCGTGTTGATCAGTCCTAAATCCGTCAAGCCTGAGTTGGCATCGGCCGACTGAACCGCCGCGAATCCAATTTCCTCAGCTCCGGTAATCGTCAGTGTGTTCACACTGCTAGAGATCGCCGCGATGCGTAAGGAGTGGCCCACGACAAAGGCATGGAGCGATCCACCGAGACTCTGCGCCGCGAACGCATCGTTCAAATCCTGAGCAAGATTCGCCAAGGACGAGTTGTTGCTCAGCGCCGATGCGCCGACCGTGATTGGTGTCGTCGTGTCGTTGATCTTGACATCGAAGACAACGTTCAGATCCTGGCCGCTCGAATCCTTGCCCAGTTTGCCGGAATCGGGAGCAGGGTTCACCCCAGTGACTTGAGCCGTACCCAGGCTGAACGAAATACCGTGCGTTGGGTCGGTCGTGCGGATGGCGAGCCTTTGTGCCGCTTCGTCTGCGTAGAGGCTGAGCACCGGCGCGCCGACATGCGGCGCGGACGCCGTCGCATGTCGCATGAAGATGGCACCATGTCGCGCGGGCCCGCTTCCCAATTGATCGAGTTGATCGATTGCGGCCTCGACCAAGTTCCCGTTCGTATCTTTGAAACGCACGATGTCGCCCACCTTGATCCCCAGCGCGAAGAGATCCACGGTCGTGGCGAGATCCGCACGCAGTCGCTTCACTCCGGCTGTCAATGGCTCGACGAAGCTCGGCACGGCCACCCCGGTCACGTCCGTCAACGACGTCAAACGACCATCGACCGTGCTCAGGGGCAGTAGTCGCTCGGCCACCAGGCGATCGCCCACCCCGGCAGCCACAAACGCTTGTTGGACATCCTGGATCAGATGGTTGATGTTGAGATTGTCCAGCGTCGCGCCGCGCGGCACCGTAACCAAGACGGGTTGGCCACCTTCCAATTGAATCACGAACGAGGCATCGCCGGACAACACGCCATCGGAGACCAGGATCGGCGCGCCACCCACGGCTTGTGGATGGAAATACAATTGTCGGGAGAAGCTCTGCATCGTTTGCACGAAACTGAGCACTTCACTAATCGCGTCGTCGATGAAAGGGACGCCGTCCGGGATGTCAAGTTTGCTGGCCACCTCCTGTAACGCATTGCCCAGTTGAATAAACATCGTCACCACGGTCTCGGGAGTCAGTTCCCCAAAGTCGCCCAAAGAGCCCGTGGTCTCGATGCTGTTGAGCAGATTGGCGACATCGGCTTTCAACGTCGCGGCATTGGTGAAATTGAAGGCCACGGCACCTCGATTCGTGCCGTCGGAAGACGTGAAGATGTCGATGCTGCCGGGAAGAGGGGCACCGGATACCTCCGGTCGAATCTTCAAGCCATCAATATCGAACGTACCGTGGACGCGCGGCGTGATCCGGTTCTTGATATCGGCGAGCGAATTCAAATCGTTGATCGTGGCGCGTCCATCGGCATCCTGGATGTCGATCTGAAACTTGGGATTGAATGCAATGCCGGTGTTGGGACTTATCGACGAGTCCTCTTCGAGAATCCCGCTCAGGAATCCTAGTTCGGCGCGGACACGCGGATTATCCAGATTCGCGACCACGTCAAGCACAATCCGCGGCTCCTGTCCGGCGACGGGATTGGCTGGAGTTTTGATGAATACTCGATCCCCGGCCGCCGCCCCCAAGGACAGGTCGATGCCCAGCGGTAATCGCAGCGTCGGCGCGACTTGGACTTCAAAATCACCCGACGCGCTGATCGACAGAGGATCGACTTTGCCGCCGAAATCCAAGCGAGTCTTGAAGACCAACGGATCGGGCGTGAACGTCGGCGTGATGCTGAAAACCTTCGTCGCGCGATCGAACGAGATGTTCAGTTGCTGTTGAACCTGGTTAACGTTGATTCCCAACAGCGCCGTGAACTCGTTGATCAGTTCATTCAATGTCGGCACATTTTGCGAGACATATTCCGGGTCCAGCAGACGCCCCAAGGCACCTTGCAATTGGTCGCCAATCGTTCCGGAAGGGATGAACCGGAAGGTTTGAGCGTTCGCGGCGGCCGGTGCGTCCGTTACGGAGGCGGAGTACTGGGCCGTGACCTCATTCCCGTTGATCTTGCTGACCGTGGCCACGAGCGGCTCGCCAGACATCCCGCGCAGCGTGACTTGGTCTCCAACTTGAATGCCTTGTTTGGAGACCGAGGTCGCGGTCGGCGCGGTGGTATCCGTCAGGGGAGCGAAGGTTGCGACGAACGACTTGAAACCGCCCTCTTGCATCACCGCGCCGACGCCGACGACTTCGGCACCCGTCATCACGCGCGGTTCGGCTCCGCTGGTGAGCAGCTCCTGCAACGACTTGTTGAGAAGCGGGATTTTCGCATCGAGAATATCCTCAGCGCCGATCTGATCGTAGCTGGTGGCCAGCTTCAGCAAGCCCGCGATGACATCCTCGGCGGATACATTCAGCTTCAAATCATCAACGCTGAGTTGTGGCGAGGGGAGCGTCGAATCGAACAGGTTCGTATCCGTCACGCTGGCCGTCGGCAGATTCATCGGGTCGAGGATCGAGGTGCCGAATAGACTGGCGTTGAGCGTAAACTGCAGGTCCAGCATCTTGCCGCCAGCATCGGGAGTCACCGGAGTGACCTGTAAACGCTGGCCGATATCCCCCGGTCCAATCCCCAAAGTGAGATTCGCGCCCGTGCTGAGCAAGAGCTTCGTGGCGTTGATCGTTCCGTTGAATGGTCCGAGCCCAAAGTTTAGATTCGATCCCGCGCCGTTGATTCCCGCCGTGATCTGAAACTGATTCAGATTGAAGAATGGATTGAACGCCAGGTTGCTGTCGCCCGGCGTCGCCAGTCGGACGCCGAACGAGAGGTTCATGTCCGCCGCGGCATTCAACGTGGCCTGCGCGTTGGCGTTCAACACCACGCCCAAGTCCGCCCATTGGCTTCCCAAAACATCCAGATCGACACCGACCTGTTTCATGGCATCGGCGGCAACCACAACATTGAACGTCAGATTCTTCGTATCGCCGTCGAAAACCGTGGCTACCGTCACCGCGGCCTGTCCGGCTCGTCCGGAAACATGTGCCGCCGCGTCGAGGCTTAGGTGCTGTGCCAAGGCATCTCGCAGACCAGACGCCGTCGGTAGCGTGGACAAGGGAGTGGACGTGAACACCGGATCGAACAACTGGAAGTAGCTGCGCGCGGGTGCGGCCAACGACAGAAAGTCACCCCAATGGCGATCCGAGTCGGCGGCATTCGGCTCAGCAAATTGGGGATTGAGCAGATCGTTGAGGCTCTGGCCGAGAATGGGCAAGTCGCTGTTTAAGATATTTTGCTGAGCGACGCGTTTGGCCCCCGCTTCCAACTTCTCCAGTAGACTGACCAACTGTTCTTGCGCCGGTTTATCGATGTCCGGATCATTCAGTCCCGCCAACAAATGCCGTACTTCCAACTGCTCGGGAAGGGCGATGGTTCGCTGAGGATAGCGTGGAGCCGATTTGCGTTGACGGTCACGAAGTTTACGGCGGCGATGCCAGGATTCTCGTTGATGCACGACTGGGCCTCGGATAAGGAGTGAATGATTCTGTAGAGATCGCGATGAAACGACATCAGGGTGCTGGGTAGAAAGAAGGCACTACTCAACATCAAGGAATAGCGAACGTCCAAGCAACTCGGCGACTCTCCTTCGCCAAGCACGGGTTGTGGTTGGACTCTCGTTCGAGAGACGAACGAGCCGACAACCGGGATATGATGACTAGCGTCGGCATTGAGATAGACTAGTATCCTCTAGCTGCCCGGTCGTGCAATTCAACAAACCGCCCTGCCTGACGGTCTCATGTCGGACTTCTCTTGGCGATGAGCGACAATCAACTCGTCGTGGGCGCATCTAAGGGTGACGGCACAAACTGGGCCGTTTGCCGAAAATGTTCGTGCCAGTCTAGTTGTTGCGAGGACAGTACGCAAATCGTTCCCAAGAATAAATCTTTCATCAGCGGCTTTTCTCTTGAGCTTGTTCGCTGGCTCCGCGAATGTGTTCGTGCCGTCATTGATTGCATCGTCGCGCGGCTTCGGGTTTAATTCAGGAGCCGAGACGCCGCGTTCCTCAATACACACGGATCCCTAGGAGATTGCCCCATGTCCCTGAAGAACATCGCTTGCTCCGCATGTGACACGGACCAAGTCAACCGACGCACGTTTATCAAGTCGACGGCGGCGGTGGGCTTGGCTGCGGCTTCGACCGGCTTGATCACGCGCTGGCCAGCCGTGGCCAAAGAGGGACCGCAACCCGAATCCGAGACGTTGGTCCAGCAGTTGTATGGCACGCTCACCCCAGAACAAAAAAAGCTGTGTGCCTTTCCCTTCGACCACGAGCTCCGCTCGGCGATCAACAACAATTGGCACATCACCAAGACGCAGCTCGACCGGGACTTTACCAAGGAACAACAAGATCTGATTCGCCAGATTTTTAACGGCCTGCACAGTCCCGAGTGGGCCGAGAAGGTAATGGCTCAGATCGAACACGACGGTGGCTACGATGGCAGCTCGATTGCGTTGTTCGGCGAACCGGGAAGCGGCAAGTTTCAATTCGTGCTGACCGGTCGGCATGTCACACGCCGGTGCGATGGCGACTCCGTCGAAGGAGCGGCGTTTGGCGGGCCGATTTTTTACGGCCACGCGGCCGAGGATTTCTACGAATCAGCGGACCACAAGGGGAACGTGTATTGGTATCAAGCGCAACGCGCCAACGAGTTGTTCCAAGCCATGGATGGCAAACAGCGCAAGCAAGCCTTACTCGGCAAGTCACGTGGCGAAAAAGGGAACGAGACGGTGAAGCTCAGCGGCAAAACGACCGACCTAGCCGGGATTCCCGCTAGTGAATTCACCGCCGATCAGAAGGAACTGGCCGAGAAGGTGCTCGCCGACCTGCTGGCTCCGTTCCGCGAAAAGGATCGCCAGGAGTCCATGAAGTTGATTATGAAAAACGGCTTCGAGAACCTGCACTTCTCGTACTACAAAGACGAAAACATTGGCGATGATGAAGTCTGGGACGTATGGCAGGTCGAAGGCCCCGCGATGGTATGGTACTTCCGTGGCAAGCCGCATGTGCATACCTGGGTGCATATTCGCGAATCGGCTTGATGTTTCAGCCGTGCTTTCGTCGGAATCGCCGCTGGCTGCGTGGGGCATCTGCCCAGCGCGGCCAGTTTAATTTCTTGGCGCTATCCCGCGAACATTCGTCACCATCGATACCTTCGGTCCACGAACGACCTGAGTTCAACCGCAAAGCGAGCGGCGAGGCCGAATCCTTGGCGACTCGCGATCTATCCTTCTCTGGCAGATAGAAAGCTTCCAGCGGTTCATCGCGTCCGGAGACATCAACAGTGACGGCACAACACGAATTCGACTTGTTGGAAACGATTGACGAGTTGCTGACCGAGCAAGACTCGGCCTATCATGACGAACGACGTGGGGGACAAAGGCATGGCTACGATTGCGTCCAACTGCTGGCCCCTTACGACGGTCACCGCCTGCCCACGCAAGAAGAATTCCGCCAAGTCCAATGCCGCGATCTCTCGCCGACTGGCTTTTCATTCCTAGCCTATCGTCAACCGGCGACGGAGTTTTTGCTGGTGGCATTGGGCGCGGTGCCGTTCAAATTCTTTGTCGCGAAGATCATCCACGTTCGGGCGAGCGAGCACGACGTGAATCAAAGCTTCCTGATTGGTTGCCGGTTTGTCCGGCGAGTCGTCGCGTGACCGAATGGCTCAGGATGGAGCTTGGCTACCGGTCGTGACGGCTTGGCGAATGGACTCGGCAACGCCCGCCATCGTATACTCGCTGGCCTCCACTGCGGGCTCGAATCCACACTCACGTAGCGTGGCCGAGGTGATCGGACTGATGCTGGCCAGTCGCGTGCGATGAAGATCGGAGCCGAACATGGCTGTCAAGGAGCGCGCGATGGCCGAGCTGGTCACTGTAACCCAGTCAATCTTGCCATCACGCAATTGCTCGGCGATATCCACATCCGGCACACCAACATCGAGACTGTTGTAGACGACGACCTGAGTCACCTGCGCCCCGGCGGCGGTAAGTTCTTCGGCCAGGATCTCGCGACCGCGACTGGCGCGGGCCAGCAGGAATCGCTGTCCCGCCGCCTGTGGTTTCAGCACTTCAGCCAAAGCTTCCGCGCGAAATTCGTCAGGTACCACATCGGCGCGCAGATGATACTTCGCCAGCTCTTCGGCCGTTCCTGATCCGATGGCCGCGAGTCGGATCGTCGCCAGCGCGCGGAGATCTCGGCCCGTTTCGAGCAATCGTTTCAGGAAATAGTGGACACCGTTGCTGCTCGAAAATACCAGCCATTGAAATTCACTCAGCCTGGCCAGCACTTCATCCACCGCGTGCCAGTCGGCGGGGGCTGAGATCTCAATGGCTGGCTGGGTCAGCACGTCCGCGCCCCCATCTTCCAGCAATCGGCTCAAGGTGCTGGCTTGTCCACGCGGACGCGTCACCAGGATCTTCTGTCCGAACAGTGGACGCTTCTCGAACCAGGCAAACGAGTCGGCCAGCTCGGCCACTTCACCCACCACAATCACCGCCGGGGGACGTAGGCGCGTCGTGGTTAGCCGCTCGACAACTTCGCTGAGGTTGCAACGGATCTGTTGTTGATCGGGCAGGCTACAGCGACGCACAATCGCTACGGGGGTCGTCGGGGCCTTGCCAGCGTCGAGCAAAGCCTTCGTCCAAACGGGTGCCGCAGTGATCCCCATGTAAAAGACTAGCGTGCCAGGGAACGCCGCCAGGGCGCGGTAGTCAATTGAGGAATCTTCCTTTTCCGCGTCCTCATGCCCCGTGACCAGCGCGACCGCCGAAGCGAGCTCGCGATGCGTGATGGGGATGCCGGCGTAGCTGCCCGCCGCTAATGCCGCCGTGATGCCTGGCACAACCTCGAAGGGAATCCCCGCCTGTACGAGCGTTTGCAGTTCATCGGTCCCGCGGGCAAAGACAGCGGGATCACCACCCTTCAAGCGAACCACGAGCTGACCTTGGCTGGCGAGTTCCACGAGCTTGTCGTTGATTTCGGCTTGAGCCCACAAACGCGAGCGGCCGTGTTTGCCAAGGCAGATCAGTTCGGCACCGTCGCGAACATGTTCCAAAATGCGGGCGTTGACCAAGTAGTCGTACAACACGACATCGGCCCGCCGCAAGCATTCGACACCGCGCAAGGTGATCAGCCCTGGATCGCCAGGCCCGGCACCCACCAGAAATACCTTGCCTGATTGTCGCAGAAGGTGAGTGGACATCGAATCACAGTCGAAGGGCGGTTGAATCGGATGAATTGGACAGCGACCACGACGAGTTCGCAAGCCGCCCCGTTGCGACGCTCACGA
>JBGTHH010000105.1:0-4776 GCA_041746275.1 Pirellulaceae bacterium
GTGTACCGGCTGTCCGTGGAGCCCGGCGCACGGGTGCTGACGACCATTCCCGCAGCGGGACTGCGAGGCGAGACACGACCGGTCGAGTTGGTCGGCATCGGCATCGCGACGGGTGCCGCGCGATTGGAGTCGCTGACTTCAACCGTGACCTTCCCCACATCGACGGACGAGACGTGGCCGTGGCGTGCGGAATCACCCTTCCTCCACGGAACGCCCATCGAGTTTCGATTGAGTGACCTGCCCGAACGTGTCGAACCGCTGGAACTCGACCGCGTCGCGCGGACACTCACCGTGCCCTCGGCCGTCACCGGAGTCCTCGAACAACGTTTTGAAGCGGATCGCTATTGGGTCGCTGGGACGCAGGGCGAGCACTGGGCACTGGCCCTCGAGGCCCAGACGATTGGTTCGCGTTTGGATGTTTCGCTGACCATCCACGATGCTCAGGGAAAAGAGTTGCAACGCGTCGACGACCTGCCGGGCACCACCGACGCGGGACTAGAGTTTTCCGTTCCCGCCGACGGCGACTATCAATTGACCGTGTCCGATGTTTCCGGTCACAGTGGGAATCGCGCGGCAAGCTACCGACTGGTCGTGCAACAAGCTCGGCCTGGCTTTACGCTCAGCGGGCCTGAATTTCTCAACCTGCCTCTGAGCGGCACGGCTCAACTGACACTCAAAGCCAATCGCATCGCCGGCTTTAGCGAAGCCATTACGATCCACTTGGCAGGCTTGCCGACGGGTGTGACGACGGCCGACGAGTTGGTGATTCCCGCTGGCAAGAACGAGTTGAAGGTCAATCTTTCCGCCGCCGCCGATAGCGGAAGCGGTGCGGCGTTGCTGACCATATCGGGACAGGCGAAGGTGGGCGAACAGGAGTTGATGCAGCGGATCGCACCCGTGTTGTTGGCGCGGACGATGAAGCCGCCCTTCTCGGTAGATGCCGAAGGACAGGACGATGTGACCAAATGGCCGCGCGGGACCACGTTCCCGGCTCCGGTACTGATTCAGCGAGACGAAGGTTTTCAAGGCGACATCGTACTCGAGATGTCCGCCAAGCAAGGCCGACATCGACAGGGCATTCGCGGTCCCGAGCTAACCGTTCCTCCC
Organism: Pirellulaceae bacterium; assembly: GCA_041746275.1. GTDB lineage: Bacteria > Planctomycetota > Planctomycetia > Pirellulales > Pirellulaceae. The sequence goes on from JBGTHH010000105.1 coordinate 1,108, forward strand.
GGCGTCGACCGCGTGTTGTATCCCGTGTTTCTACCGGAATGGCTGGAGACGACGCGTACCTCGCGAATGGTTGTGAATGGTGTGGCGCAGGTGGCCGATCCCCAAGGTCGCGTGCGTTACCTCTCGACGAAATTGAAAACCCGGATTGGCTTCCTCCCCGGAGGCGCTCTGCTGAAAGTGGCCAGCGATCTTCGCGAATTCGACGTGGTTGCGGGCCAACCGTTCGTTGTGCCCTTAAACCTCAGTCGCGCGCGCGATTTGGTCGAACCCGCCTCCGTGGAACTGATCGTCGATCAGGAGCTCGCGCGGCTTCTGTCCGCCGGTTCCGTCATGCTCGAGCGTGACTCGACACAAACGGCATTGACCATCGTGACGCAGGCGGACGCCGCGCTGCTAGGAGAACACGAGCTCACGATTCGCGCGACGGTGCTTCGCGATGGCTCGCTGCCGGTCGTCTCCGAAACACAGATCCTGGTGGCGTTTCACGCGGCGGAAACAGCACCGTAGTGTCTCGGGAGGTCCAGCATGTTCGGTTGGAGTCGTCGTGATTTGCTGCGAATCGCGGGCACGAGTCTGTTGGGGCAAGCCAGCAGCGGTTGGTTGCCCGTGTTGGCGGATCAACTGGCCGACGATCCTCGCCGTAAGCGACACTGCATCTTGCTGTGGATGTCAGGCGGGCCAAGCCAAACCGATACGTTTGACATGAAGCCGGGACATGCCAACGGCGGCGAGTTTCAGGAGATCGATTCCAGCGTGCCCGGCTTGCGATTGAGCGAGCATCTGCCGCAGCTTGCCAAGCAGGCCGATCAACTTGCCGTGGTCCGCGGCTTAAGCACCAAGGAAGGCGACCACGGTCGCGGCACGTTCCTGATGCGTACGGGTTACGCGCCGCGCGGCCCCGTCCGTTATCCGACGATCGGTGCCGCCTTGTCCAAGGAACTGGGAGACCCAGCCGACTTGGCCTTAAACTTCGTCAGCATCTCTCCCTACCGCGCTTTCAATCAGGCGGCCTATGGGCCGGGCTTCTTGGGGCCGAAGCATGCGCCATTGACCGTCGGCGCGACCGACAACCTGCCCATGACCCCGGACGACGTGTCGCAGTACGCCAATCTGCGCGTCGACGATCTGGCGCGTCCAGTCCATGTGAAGGAGCCGCAATGGGAGGGACGCCTGAAGTTGTGGCGGATGCTGCAGCAAGGCTTTTTGACCAGCCATCCCGCTGCTTCACCAATCACTCATGACACGACATATCGACGCGCCTTGGAGCTGATGCACAGTCCCATCGCGCGGGCGTTTGATCTCCAGGAAGAACCCGACGCCGTGCGCGATGCCTACGGTCGCGGTCGCTTTGGCCAAGGCTGCCTGATGGCGCGACGGTTGATCGAGGGCGGCGTGGCGTTTGTGGAGGTCGCGTTGGGCGCGTTCGATAGCGGCAATCTGGGCTGGGATACGCATCAAGGCAATTTCCCGGCCGTGCGGCAGTTGTCGCAGGAATTGGATGCGGGCTGGGGCACCTTGCTGCGTGAACTGAGCGAGCGGGGCTTACTCGAGTCAACGACGATTCTGTGGATGGGCGAGTTTGGACGCACTCCCACGATCAACGACAACGCGGGCCGCGACCACTTTCCCGCCGCGTGGACTTGTGTGCTCGGCGGCGGTGGTATCCAAGGGGGACAAGTTTACGGACGAACGAGCGACGATGGACAAGAAGTCATCGACGGCAAGGTAAATGAAGCCGATGTGCTGGCGACACTCTGTGCCGCACTCGGCGTCCCGCCCGACAAAGAAAACGTCTCCGAACAAGGCCGACCGATCAAGATCGCGGAAGGCCAGCCGATTCAGCCGTTACTCCGTTGATACCGGGCATCTGAGCGATTGAACACGCCCTTTCCCTCATCCCTCATTCCGATCCGGGAGCACCTAGCAGCATGAAACTTGGCTTAATCAATTCGGCATGGGTTCAAGCGAATCAGCCCACCGAATTCGGCATTCGAAAGACGAAGGAATTAGGCTTCGATGCCATCGACATCTTCATCGATCCCATGGACGCGGATGTCAAACAACGGCGGCTTATTAAGGACGAATGCGATCGACTGGAGTTGCCGATCACATCGATCTGTTGTGTGGCCGTGGGCTTGGTGGATTTCAACCCGAGCGTACAGCGATTCCATGTCGAACGCGTCAAAAAGTATCTCGATCTGGTCTACGAATATGAGGCGAAGAATCTGCTCTTGGTGCTGGGCGAATACATCTGGAACCAGGAGGTGATTCCTCCCGCCGAGCAATGGCGCATGGGGGTCGAGAACTGCAAAATTCTCGGCGACTATGCTGCAGAATTGGGCGTGCAAATCGCATTGGAGTTGGAGCCCTTCTCCTTATCGCTCTTGAACTCGGTCGACACGATGGTGAGGTTCTTGGACGATTGCGATCACACTGCGGTGCAAGCCAACATCGATGTCTCGCATTTGCTGTTAGCGGGCGTCGCGTCAGAGGAACTCCGACGTCTGCGAGGACGAGCGATTCACTGTCACATTTCGGACTGCGATGGAAAGGTCCATGGAGATCTACCGCCGGGGCGCGGCGTGGTCGATTTCCTGCCTTACTTACAGGAAATCAAAGATCTGGGGATCGATGGCACCATGTCGATCGAACTGGAGTATTCACCCGAGCCGGACCAGATCGTCGCCTGGGTCGAGGAGGCTTATCGCGAGACGGACAAGCTCATGCGCGCCGTGGGATTGCGAGATTAGCTTCGCGACATCACCACTTTGCTCTCGATCCAACCGCCACAGGAAGTCTGAGTCACGAGCCATGAACCACCCCGTTTCCGCCCACGAACTGAACTACCTGCCCGAGCTGCCGCGGAACAAGTCCGTACCGATCGGCTGTATCGGCTCGGGATTCATCATGGCGGACTGCCAGCTCGTCGCGTACCGGCAAGCGGGCTTTAACCCCGTGGCGATCGCGTCGCGCAACGTCGACAACGCGCGCGTCGTGGCGGAGCGGCACGCCATTGCGAAGGTCTACGCGACGTATCAGGAACTCTTGGCCGATCCCGAGATCGAAGTGATCGATATCGCCGTTCCCCCCGATGTGCAGATCGACGTGATTCGCGAAGCCGTCCGCCACGCGACGCATCTGCGCGGCATCCTGGCACAGAAGCCTTTGGGGATGAACTACGCCGAGGCCAAGGAGATCGTCGAGTTGTGTGAGCAAGCGGGCATCACGTTGGCCGTGAATCAGAACATGCGGTACGACCAATCGGTGCGCGCGTGTAAGGACGTGTTGCAGCGCGGGTATCTGGGCGAACCGATCTTCGCCAGCATCGACATGCGCGCGATCCCACATTGGATGCCTTGGCAACAGCGACTCGGTTGGGTCACGTTGCGGATCATGTCGATTCACCACTTGGATACGTTTCGCTATTGGTTCGGCGATCCCATACGTGTTTTCGCCAGCACGCGTCCCGATCCTCGCACCGAGCAAAAGTTTGCTCATCAAGACGGCATTTGTCTGTACATTCTCGAGTACGCCAGTGGCCTACGCGCGGCGGCTTGGGACGATGTTTGGACTGGACCGGCAACCGGGGGAGCCGAGCAAGACATTTATATTCGGTGGCGCGTGGAAGGCCGCGACGGGCTGGCGCGCGGCACGATCGGTTGGCCCGAC
>JBGTHH010000106.1:0-5607 GCA_041746275.1 Pirellulaceae bacterium
TCAAGTCTGAACATACAGGGTTGCCCGTGGCATTTCCACCGCCTGCGCCATACGGGTCCGCTGCCTTGCAATCGGCTGCCCAACGTGATAGAGAATGTAACTTCTTCACCGACCAGATGGGAGCTACGAAGCACGATGATGGAAAATATCGCCAAGGGAGACAGTGTTGGCAAGATTCTCGATCGGGCACTCGATGCGGGAGAGGGATTGTTGCGTCTCTCGCCGACTTGGGTGCCCCGCAGTTTCCTGCATCCCGGCAAACGCATCAAGTTACATCCCGCAGACTACTATAGTTACGGCGCGGAACGTGGTGGCATCGACGAACGCTGGTTCGCGAGCACGACGGATGCGGCCAATGAAGGGCGAGTCTGGCACGAGGGACAAAGTTTTGCTCTGTTTGAAGGGCAACACTTTCAGTTGAAGGATGCCGTGGCCGAGGCGGGCTCGCGCCTGATCGGCCAGAAAATGTGGGACAAGTACCAACGTTGGCCCATTTATTCCAAGTTCTTCGACAACATGGGGCCTATCCCGCATCACATGCATCAAAGCTTTGCCGACGCGAAGTTGGTCGGTCAGGAAGGTAAGCCCGAAAGCTACTACTTTCCGCCCCAATACAACAACTGTGACAACAACTTTCCCTATACGTTCATGGGGCTGGAACCGGGCACGACCAAGGCACAAGTCCGCAAGTGCTTGGAGAACTGGAACAACGGCGAAAACGGCCTTCTGGACTTATCGAAAGCCTATCGCCTGCAACGCGGCACGGGCTGGTTGATCCCACCTGGCGTATTGCATGCTCCCGGCTCGCTGTGTACTTACGAGCCACAATGGGGCAGCGATGTGTTTGGCATGTACCAGAACATCGTCGAGGGTCGTTACGTCCCCTGGTCGCTGTTGGTAAAGGACATGCCCGCCGAGAAACACCAGGATCTCGATTTCATCGTCGGCGAACTCGATTGGGAGAAGAATGTCGATCCCAACTTCAAGGACAACAACTATCTGGAGCCGATCACGTCCGATCAAGGTGACGGCTGGCGCGATGACTGGATCGTGTACGGGCGAGTCAACGGCGACCAGTTGTTTAGCGCGAAGCGCCTCACCCTGCAACCCGGAGCCAAGTGCGTACTCAAGGACCCGGGAGCCAGTGGTTGGATCACGGTGCAGGGCAAGGGCCGCATAGGCAAGCTGGCGTTGCAAACTCCAGCCATGATTCGGTTCGGTGCCGAGACCGACGACGAGGTCTTCATCAGTCACCAGGCGGCGAATCGTGGTATCGAGGTCGAGAATACCGGAAGCGAGCCGTTGGAGGGATTGCGATACTTTGGCCCCGATACGTTCGCGTCCGTGCCCAATGTCGGTGACTACAAGCAACAGTAAGTCGTCGGCCTAGTCCCGCGCCCTGCCGCGCGACTGGCTGGTCGGCAGCGATTTTCGATCAAGTTCTCGTAAAGGATTTCTCATGACTCATACCTCTCCCAAGCTTCACAACGCCATGTGGCCCGGTCTGGTAGGTAAAGGCACCGAACCAGGGCAGGAACCACCGATCAGCTTGGAGCGGATGCTCGATCTCACAGCGGCTGCCGAAGTGAACGGCGTTAAGTTCGAGGGGATCGACTACTTTTTGTTCTTGCCGCACACGAACCCCGAGGCGAGCGACGAGGAATTACGGACCATAGCCGACATGATCGCCAGCAAGGGCTTTTCCGTTGGCTCGCTGGTCGCACCGGTGTGGCCCGGGACTGTCGGCGATTCCGCCATGGGCGACGACGCCGCACGGGAAAAGTTTCTCTCGGCCGTCCGGATGGCCTGCCGCATCGCGGGCATCTTCAACCAACATGGTATTCGGAAATATGGTGTGATCCGCATCGACTCGGCGGAGTTCGGCATTGCCAAATGGCGCGAGAACGCCCAGGCCAACACCAAACGCATCGCCGAAACATTTCGCGAAGCGGCGAAGATCGCGGCGGATCACGGCGAACGTTTGGCTGCCGAAGGTGAAATCTGCTGGGCGGGCATGCATAGCTGGAAAGACATGCTCGACTTGCTGGAAGAGGTCGGGATGCCCCAGACGCTGGGATTCCAGGCCGACATGGCTCATACGTATCTCTATCTCATGGGCTACAACGCTCCCGAACACGCGTTGCTCCATGAAGGTTATACCGAGGCCGAATTCTATGCGGCCTATGAGCAAATGACGGACAAGTTGCGACCGTGGACGATCGACTTTCATATCGCCCAAAACGATGGGCAGGTCCACGGCGCGGGCTCGCATGACAAGACGGGAAAACATTGCCCGGCCGATGATCCCAACGGCAAACTCGACATTGTGAAGTGTGCGGGATACTGGCTGAAGGACGCTCCCGCGCGGGGCATTCAACATATTTGTTGGGACGGTTGCATGTTCCCCAACGCCATGCTGGAGAATCCAGCGACTTGGAACACAATCCTGCGCACCATGATCGATGTGCGTGACACGCACGGTTGGAACTGAGAACAAATCACGGCGACTTCAACTGACTTCATCGAATGCGGTTTCGGGCCGCACTTGATCTTCCGCTCTCGAGGAGACTGCAATGACGAAACCGCTGAATATTGGCATGATTGGTTATGGCTTCATGGGGCGGACTCATTCGAATGCCTACAACCGAGTCAGCAACTTCTTCGATTTGGAATACAAGCCGGTACTCAAAGCGGCTTGCGCTCGCAATGTCGAGAACCTGCAAGCGTTTGCGAACAAGTGGGGCTACGAATCGATCGAGACCGATTGGCGCAAGATGATTGCCCGCGATGACATTGACGCGGTCGATATCTGTGTGCCGAATAACCTGCATCGCGAGATGGCGATTGCCTGTGCGGAAGCTGGAAAGATGATTCTCTGCGAAAAGCCGCTGGCCATGAATGTCGAGGAAGGCGAAGCCATGTGCCAGGCCGTCGAGAAGGCGGGAGTGGCCAACATCGTCTGGTACAACTACCGCCGCGTCCCGGCCGTCACGCTCGCCAAACGATTGATCGATGAAGGCAAGTTGGGACGCATCTTCCATTACCGCGCGAACTTCCTGCAAGACTGGACGATCTCCGACGACTTGCCGCAGGGCGGCACCGCGCTGTGGCGATTGGACGCCGCGGCCGCTGGCTCGGGAGTCACGGGCGATCTGCTGGCCCATTGCATCGACACGGCGATTTGGTTGAACGGCCAAGTTACGAACGTCACGGCCATGACGGAAACGTTTATCAAGCAACGCAAGCACACGCTGACCGGCAAGGTCGAACCGGTGGGGATCGATGACGCGTGCGCCTTTCTTTGCCACTTCGACAACGGTTCGTTGGGGCTCTTCGAGTCGACGCGTTATGCCCGTGGACACAAAGCGCTCTACACATTCGAGATCAACGGCGAGTACGCCTCGATCAAGTGGGATCTGCACGACTTGCATCGCCTCGAGTACTTCGACCATCGCGACGAATCGCGTCTGCGTGGCTGGCGGTCGATCCATGTGACCGATCACAGCGGCGAGCATCCCTACATGGATAAATGGTGGGTGCCCGGCTTGCAGATTGGGTACGAGCACACGTTCGTACACCAAGTGGCCGACTTCCTAGAAGGCTTGGAAAAAGGCGTGCCCGTCGGCCCCACGTTCCGTGATGCCCTCGACACCCAAAAGGTCTGCGACGCCGTGCTGAAGAGCGCGAAGTCCGGCCAATGGGCCAACGTCAGTTAGCCAACGCGTCGTGACCGAACCGTAACGTAAGGCCGCTCGGCGTGCCAATCTCCCGCAGTGCGTTCGCATCGTCGCGGCTGGCCGTAGCATGTTCACACGTCGAGCCAATGACATCGACAGGGATCAACCGATCGTCGCCACCACCGCGCGTAGATCGCTGGGCGTCATGATTTGACACAGGGGAAAAAGAGACGGCCGAGGGAATAGCCAACATCTGGACATTGTCCGGAGGGACATTGTCCGGGGGACACCCGTCCACGATCGTGACCGCTTACTATGGCCGAGCGTGCAGGATGGGTGTCCCCAGAGGTCTTTTCCCCAGAGATCTGCCGAAGTCGAAAATGTTACACTTCTCACACGGTACCATAGAATTGTCCGCACCGATCGAAGGAGTCACTTCGCCATGGAAACTCAAGTCCGCACGCCTCAAACGGTTTTCATGCAGCCCCAACGGCTTGTTGTGCCGCTCTTTCAACGTCGGTACGTGTGGAACGAAGAGAATCAGTGGGAACCACTCTGGGATGACGTTGTTCGGGTGACCGATCGACTCCTCCACCAACCACACGACAAACACTATCCGCACTTTCTTGGAGCAGTGGTGCTACAGCAGGTGCAGAACTCTGCGGGGACGATGCAGGAACGCACGATCATCGACGGGCAGCAGCGGTTGACGACATTGCAGTTGCTCTTCGATGCACTTCGTGCGGAGCTAATGGTGGTGAACGCTACCGCTCCAGCGTTGCGGATCGAGTCGCTGGTCATGAACGCTGCACCCTTCTGCAGGCAACCGGAGGATCGTTTCAAGGTATGGCCCACGAACCGTGACCGCCCAGCGTTCAATGCCGTTATGGCTGCGAAACCACCGGTCGACTATGACGCTGTCGGATACGCCGACGAACGAATGGTGCAGGCGCACCGCTTTTTCAGCGAGCAAGCCCGAGGATGGTTGTCGAGCGAAGCCAACGACGACATCGGAACACGTGCGGCCGCTATCGAGACGGTCGTGCGCGATCTCCTGCAAATGGTCGTCATCGATCTTGGGGCCGACGAAAACGCCCAGGAGATTTTCGAGACATTGAACGCTCGGGGCGCTCAACTGACGGCTGCCGACCTGATTAAGAACTTCATTTTCCAGCGGCTCCTGGAGTCTGGTGCCGACGTTGAAAGCGAATACGATCGCTATTGGAGAGATTTTGAGTCGGCCTTCTGGGAGACCGAAATCAGCGTTGGCCGACTGCGGTACCCACGCTCAGCAATCTTTCTCAATCATTGGCTGATTGCTCGAACCGGCAAAGACGTCCCCGCGCGCGAAGTCTTCACAAGATTCAAAAGGTATGCGATTGACGCAGCACAGTCGATGCAACTCCTGCTCCCACAGGTTTATCGGGCCGCTGGAGTTTATCGAGGATTTGTACAAGGTGGGGGGCGGCACTCCGGCTCGATCGACCGGCTCGGACTTTTTGCCTATCGAACGAGCGTATTGGAAAGTGAGGTCATCAAACCACTGGTCCTGTACCTTCTCGATCCAGACGAGCCGCAGATTCCCGATGATCAGTTCATGAAGGCTCTATGCACTGTGGAGAGCTGGATGGTACGGCGGATGCTCGTCCGTGCGACCACGAAGAGCTACAACAAGCTTGTCGCAGAACTCATTTCCCGTCTCGGCAAGGACCAGCGTGGGAGAGCGGGCGATGCCATCGTGGATTTTTTCGCCAACCAAACGAGCGACAGCAGCTATTGGCCAGATGACAACGAGATCCGAGAGGGTCTGCGCGTCCTGCCCGCATATCGAAGGCTGGGACGCGGACGACTTCGCATGGTTCTTGAAGCCATCGAAGATCACCGACGCGGCTGGCGTGATGATCAATCAGGTCTCGGTGGTGAACGAGTC
>JBGTHH010000107.1:0-5761 GCA_041746275.1 Pirellulaceae bacterium
GCCGATCTCGTTGACCATCCCGCCCTTTTGGCCGCCCATCCCCAGCGCACAGGTTTTGCACGCATTACGAGTCCGCAGCGCTCGATACATTTTCCAGAGCCCACCGGCCTCGCGCCCCTTTTTAAGCGTGTACCAAATCGCTGGCCATCCGCCGCCACTCGAAACCTGTTTCATCGAAACTTCCTAGGGGATCATTCGCGGCGGAAACCGGTGAGCGTTTCGGGAAAGTTCATGGGATCGGGCACCAGCGCCGGTAGTTCGAGAATGAACCGACTGCCAGTGCCAAGCGTGCTTTCCACCAAGATGTCTCCACCATGTTCGCGAAGAATCTTCTGGCTGACGGGTAGTCCCAGCCCCGTGCCGCGCGCGCCCTTACGCGATTCAAAGACGGAGAAGATGCGTTTCAGATCGTCTTCCTCGATGCCGGCTCCGTTGTCCTCGACGACGACTCGCAACCGGCGTTCGTCGAGCACGTAGCTGGTCGACACGACGACGCGACCGTCGGGAATCGACTCACAGGCATCAATGGCATTCGTCACGACATTCAGAATCGCCCGGTGCAGCAGTTCCGGATCAAACAACAAGTCCGGGAGCGCCTCGGCCGCGTGGGCCTGCAGATCGACGCCCGCCGCCATCGCGCGAGTATGCATCAGCTCCACGACGTCGCGGACGACCTCGTTCATATCGGAGGGAACCAAGTCGGGTTCGCGATCCTTGCTGAACGTCAACATGTCCATGACGAGGTTGGAGATTTTCTCCTGATTCTTATCGACGATCTTCCAGCCCTTGCGCACGATGTCGTTGTTTTCGACTTTCAAACCTTCTTCGATTAAATAACTGCCACCGCGAATCCCCTGCAGGATGTTCTTAATGTGATGCGATAGTGTGGCGATGGTCTGCCCCATGGCCGCCAAACGCTCGGCCTGGACCATGGCCGAGTAGTACGACGTATCTTCGATCGCCAAGGCGGCCTGATGCGCGATGGCCACCATCAGCTTGAGATGCTCTTCGGAAAACTTGTTACCAGCTCGTTGAATGATCCGTCCGGGAGCGGTGTAGGTATCGATGTAGATGATGCCGACGTTTCCATAGCGGCCTTGCAGGGGGACGCAAATGGCCTCGCGAACGCCCATCCGCACAATGCTGGCCCCCGGATCCCAACGCTCGTCTTCCTTGGCATCGCTCGTGAGCACACCCTCTTTGTGCTCCAAGATATAGTCCAGAATCGTGCGGCTGATCTCCAAGCGTTCCTTGTGTTGATCGGGCCGCTGACGCCGATTGCGGCTGACCTTGGGCACCAGCTCGTCGGACTGTTGGTCGAGCAGCATGATGCAGCCCCGATCGGCTTCCACCCACTCGAAGATCAATTCCATGATCCGATGCAGCAACTGATCGATATCCAAGGTATGGCTGACCGCCAGGGCGGTGCGATACATGATCTGTAGGTTGCTGCGGGCCCGAGCCAACCAAGGGCTCGCCGATTCGTCGATTCGGCCGCCCATGATCTGACTGCCTTCCTCCTGCCCGATCGAGCGGATGATGCGCGAGCCCGACAGTTCGGCTCCCTGGCCCACAATATCGACTTCGCTAGCGAAGCTCAGGGAAGAGGCATCCTCGTTGCCAGTGTAGATCATCAACGTGCGGCCGAGTTGGAGCCGGTCACCGCTACTGAGTTTGTGCTCGGGAACCTTCTTGCCGTTCACGAAGCAGCCGTTGGAGCTGTTCAGATCGACAATCGCGAAGCCCTCGTCGTCGCGACGAATCTCCGCATGGTGTCGCGAGACTTCGCTATCGTGAAGCTGAATGCGATTATCGCTATCGCGGCCGATCGACACGGCGTCGTCGTCAAGATCGAAACGCCGACCCTGATCGCCTCCTTGAATTACAAACAGAGAAGCCATCTGATTCGTTCGCGGTTGTGCGCGTGAGAGTGATCGCGTCTCAAGCGGTAGCGGCCGACGAGATTCCTGAAGCGCGGCCGCTCAATGCCGTTCGAGTAATTGCTCGATTGTACGAACCAACGGACCGTAATGGTAGGGTTTGGGGATGACTCGACTATCGTCGGGCGATTTGTCAGCGCGTTTGAGTCGTCCCAGCACGACGAGCGAACTGTCTTGCCGCCGGGATTCGTCCTCAAAGGCATCCTGAAGTTCATCCACGTTGCCGTAGTCGAACTCCAAGTCCAAGACGACCACGGCGGGCTGACGATCGCGGAAAATTTGCAGCCCTTCCGCACCCTGTTTGGCCTCGAAGATGTTGACCCCGCGACTTTCCAGGATCAGTCGCAACACATCGCGACTTTCCTCGGATGGGTCGACGATCAACACACTGCCAACGGAGTGGCCCGGATAAGGTGCAGTCAACCTGAGAACCTCCATGTTCGGCGGCGACGTCTGGCTTGGGGGGGTGGAGTGAGAGCGGGCGGCGAGTTACGGTCTGTGGTGGCGGAGGATATCGTGGTGGCTTGTTCCTGTCAAAACCGAAATCGAGTAGCATTAACCACAGCCATTCAAACGACATACGTCTTGACGCCCGCTGCGGAACCGAAAATGATGGTCCCGCATTGCACCCCGTACAGCCCGCCCAAAGGATTTTCCCACCATGATATCACTCTTGGCCCGCCCCCTGTGCCTCCTTCTGACCATCGGTTTCTGGACGGCTGTCTCTCACGTTCATGGCGCGGATGCGACCGCCACCGAATCCCGATTGCTGGAGTCCGTTCAGTTTTTGGCATCGGACGAGTTGGCGGGGCGGGGCGTGGGGACTCCCGAGCTCGATCAAGCCGCCGACTTCATCGCCGCCGAGTTTTCCAAGGCGGGGTTAAGGACGACGCTGTTTGATGGCAGCCCTTTTCAATCGTTTGAAATCACGGTCCAACCCGAACTGGGACCTGCGGAACAGAACTTTCTGACCTTTGTCGGGCCGGGCTCGGAAAACGAGGCCGCGCCCAATCGCTTCGAGTTGAAGGCGGGCGAACAGTTCAACACGCTGGCCGTGGGAGGCTCAGCCGCCGTCGAGGCCCCCGTGGTGTTCGTCGGCTACGGAATCACCGCGGAAGACGCCGAGTACGACGACTATGCCGGTCTGGATGTGACTGGAAAAGTTGTCTTGCTCCTGCGGAAGGAACCCGACCAAGCGAATCCCCATAGCGTCTTTGATGGTACCGCTTCATCGCGCCACGCGCACTTCACCACCAAGATTTCCAATGCCTATGCGCATGGGGCCGCCGCCGTGATCCTGGTCAACGATCACTTCGGCATTCAACAAGCGGCCGAAACGGCTCGGAAGCAGTGGAGCGACGCGGTCGATGCCTTAGTGAAACACCGCACGGAGTTTCAGAAGCTACAGAAACCATCTGCGGAAGACGCGGCGAAACACCGGGAGGAAGTTAGCAAATTGGCGGCGCAGGTTCAGGGTTTGCATGAGAAGTTACAAGGCAACCTGGACGAAGTGCTGGGTCTCGAAGGTGCCGGAGCCGACAGTAGCCATCGGAAGTTGCCGGTCTTTTTCGCGAGACGTCAGCCGATCGATCAGATCCTCGAAGAAGTTCTGGGCAAGAATCTCGCGACGTTGGAAGCGGAGATCGACAGCGACCTCAAACCGCGCAGCCAGAACCTCGACGGCTGGAAGGTCATTTGCGAATCGAACATCAACTTCCAGAAGGCAACATTAAGAAATGTGGCCGCCTTCCTCGAAGGCGAAGGGCCCCGCGCGCATGAAACCGTGATCGTCGGCGCGCATTACGATCATCTGGGAATGGGCGGCCCCGGCTCACTCGCCCCTTGGACCAAGGCGATCCACAACGGAGCCGATGACAACGCTTCGGGAACCGCCGTTCTACTGGAAGTGGCGCGCTCGTTCGCGGCTCGCGACGAAAAGCCCAACCGCAGTATCGTCTTCCTGGCTTTCACCGGCGAGGAACGAGGGCTGCTGGGAAGCTCGCACTACATCAAGAATCCGGCACTCCCGTTGGAGACTACGATTGCCATGGTCAACATGGATATGGTGGGTCGGCTGAGCGACAACAAGCTCATTGTGTCCGGTACGGGCACCGCCACGAACTTCGAGTCGTTGATCGACGAAACCAACAAACGCTTCGAATTCGAAATCAAAAAGGACCCGGGAGGCTTCGGGCCCAGCGATCACGCGTCGTTCTACGGAGCGAAGATCCCCGTGTTTCATTTCTTTACGGGAACCCACAACGATTACCACCGTCCCAGCGATGACATCGACAAACTGAATATCGAAGGCATGCGACGCGTGACAGGGATGGTGACCGATATCGTCGGGCAACTCGCGGCGAGCGAACAACGACCCGAGTACGTCGAGATCAAACAGAAGGCTCGTCAAGGAGGCGGCGATCGTCCCTACCTTGGTTCGATACCGGATTTCGGTCGCGAAGTGGAAGGCTATGCCTTGATGGGAGTCACGTCGGATAGCCCTGCCGAGCGGGCGGGAATGAAGGCGGGCGACGTAATCATTAAGTTCGGTGACAGCAAGATCGCCGGTCTCGAAGACATTGATGGTGCCTTGCGAAAATACAAAGCCGGTAGCCAAGTCACCGTGATCGTCCTCCGCGACGGTCAGGAGAAACCCCTGCAGGTCACGCTCGATCCACCGCGCTAATCCTCACGCGTCTTAAATATCGATTCCGCATGGTTGGCATCGCGACGAGATTCAAGTAGCCCGCGATCTTCACTACCTCACATGGTCCACATTTGACTTTCGATATCACATGACACAGCACGTCATTTTTCTCTCTATCCCCGGTCTCAGGCAGCAAGATTTGGCCTCGATGCCGCACCTTTCCGCTTTGATGGCTCAGGGCGGCCAAGCCACGCTGATTCCCACGTTCCCGTGTGTCACATGGCCCACCCAAGCCAGCATGTTGACCGGCAAGACTCCCCGCGAGCACGGAGTTGTCGCCAACGGTTTTTATTGGCGAGATCAACAACGCATCGAAATGTGGACCGCCTGGAATGACAAGATCACGGTTCCGCAAATCTGGGATTCACTGCATGAGAGCAATGCACAGCTCACGTCCGCCGTCTGGTTCCCGATGCTCAGCAAGGGATGCGGTGCGGACTACATTTGCATGCCCGCTCCGATTCATAACCCTGATGGCTCGGAGTCGCTATGGTGCTACACCAAACCAACTGAGCTGTATGGCGACTTGCGTGATGCGCATGGGCACTTTCCCCTCAAGCATTTTTGGGGGCCGCTGGCGAATATTCAGTCCACGGCCTGGATCATCGATTCCGCCGTGACTGCCGCCGCCCGTTTCCGACCCAACTTTTTCTACCTCTATCTGCCGCATCTCGACTACGCCGCACAGAAGACCGGTCCCGATAGCGAACCGGCTCAACGCGCGGTCGGCGAACTGGATACCGTGATTGGCCGGCTGATCGCTGGATTCGCCGAGTCATACGGTACGGAGCTGCTTTGGTTCGCGGCCAGCGAGTATGTCATCACACCGGTCGATCATGTGACCTATCCGAATCGTGTGCTGCGTGAAGCGGGTTTGCTGACGGTGCGTCACGCAGACGATGGCGAGCAGCTCGACTTGGCCAACAGCCGCGCCTGGGCTCTGGTGGACCACCAATTTTCGCACGTCTTTGTTCAGGACGCGCAGCCGGATGTGCTCGCTCAAATCGCAGAGCTCTTTCGAGGCACTGCGGGGATTGCCGAGGTCTTGGTGGGAGCGGAACGCGCGAAGTACGACATGGATCATTCCCGCGCCGGGGAAGTCATCCTGATTTCC
>JBGTHH010000108.1:0-3662 GCA_041746275.1 Pirellulaceae bacterium
GTGTCATCTTGCCAGCCGTCATGCCCGCGTTGCTGACAGGCTTTGCGTTGTCCTTCGCGCGGGCGCTGGGCGAGTACGGTTCGGTCGTGTTCATCTCCGGCAACATGCCGATGCGCACGGAGATCACGTCTCTGCTCATTATCTCGAAGTTGGAGCAATACGACGTCGCCGGTGCCACCGCGATTGCCGTGGTCATGTTGCTGGCTTCGTTTACTCTACTGCTGGCGGTGAATCTGTTGCAGTGGTGGAGCGGCCAACGTTATCGAGGAGTCGCGTAGCCATGTCACATGAAGCGACGAACACGACTCTCATGCCCATCGGTGCTGTTCGCTTGATGCCGTCGCAGCGATTGCGTTCGGCGACCGAGGAGCCCACCTGGGTACGCTGGTCGCTAATCGCGATCTCGGTCAGCTTCCTGACGCTGTTTCTGTTTGTGCCGCTGTTGGCCGTGTTCGCGGAGGCATTGCGCAAGGGCTTGGGCTCGTATTTCGCGAGCTTTGCCGATCCCACAGCGCTGTCCGCTATCCGCTTGACGCTGCTGACGGCGGGAATTGCCGTGCCAGCGAACTTGGTCTTTGGCGTGGCGGCCGCTTGGGCCATCGCCAAGTTCGAGTTCTACGGCAAGAGCATCCTGATCACGTTGATCGATCTGCCGTTCGCGATTTCGCCGGTGATCTCGGGTCTGATTTATGTGCTGCTGTTTGGCATGCAAGGTTGGCTGGGACCGTGGCTGATTGAGCGAGACATCCAGATCATCTTCGCCGTGCCTGGGATCGTGTTGGCCACGATCTTCGTCACCTTTCCGTTTGTCGCGCGGGAGTTGATTCCGTTGATGCAAGAGCAAGGGACGGAAGACGAGCAAGCCGCCGCGGTGCTAGGTGCCAGTGGTTGGCAGATTCTGTGGCGCGTGACGCTGCCCAATGTCAAATGGGCGTTGTTGTACGGCGTGATTCTGTGCAATGCCCGCGCGATGGGAGAATTCGGCGCGGTCTCGGTTGTCTCGGGGCATGTTCGCGGCAAGACGAACACGATCCCGTTGCACGTCGAGATTCTTTACAACGAGTACAACTTCGTGGCCGCCTTCGCGGTGGCTTCCCTCTTGGCGCTGTTGGCACTAGTCACGCTGGTGGCCAAGACCGTGGTCGAATCGCGGATTCGGCGGGAATTGAAACAGACGCTTGAGCCGTCAACGGCAGAGGCCTAATCGCATGAGCATCGAAGTCAAACACATCTCCAAGACCTTCGGCAACTTCACGGCCTTACGCGACGTGAACTTGCGCGTGAATGACGGCGAACTCGTGGCACTGCTCGGTCCGTCGGGATCAGGCAAAACAACGTTGCTCCGTATCATCGCGGGCCTCGAGTCACCAGACGCCCATCCCGAGAGCGAGATTCTGTTCCAGGACAACAGCGTCACCGGTCAGCCGGTAGGGAAGCGGCAAGTCGGCTTTGTGTTCCAGCACTACGCGTTGTTTCGCCACATGTCCGTGTTTGAGAACGTGGCGTTTGGTCTCCGCGTCCGTCCGCGCCGCGATCGGCCCGCCAAGTCGGAGATTCAAGACCGGGTCCATCATTTGCTGAAGCTGATTCAATTGGACGAGTTCGGCAATCGCTATCCCTCGCAGTTGTCCGGAGGCCAGCGTCAGCGCGTCGCCTTGGCACGCGCGTTGGCGGTCGAGCCCAAAGTGTTGCTGCTCGACGAGCCGTTCGGGGCCCTCGACGCCAAGGTGCGCCAAGGTTTAAGGGCTTGGCTGCGGAAGCTGCATGACGAGATTCATCTGACCAGTGTGTTGGTGACGCACGACCAAGAGGAAGCCTTGGAAGTCGCCGATCGGGTCGTGGTGATGAATCAAGCTCGGATCGAACAAGTGGGCACGCCCGAAGAGGTGTTCCATCAACCGGCCAGCGAGTTTGTCATGGAATTCCTGGGACAGGTTAATGTCTTTCACTCGCGTGTCAGCAACGGCAGCGTGCGTCTGGGAGAGTTAACCTTCGATTATCCCAGCCACCCGCATAAGCAAGAACGACCCGCCACCATCTACATGCGACCACACGAGTTGGATATTCAGCGACTGCGCAACGGTACACCCAGCCTGGCCGCCGACATCGTACGCGTGAATCCCGCAGGGTCGATCGCCAAGATCAGTCTGCGGACGCGTGAAGGTAATGAAGTCCAAGTCGATTTGAGTTTGGAACGTTTGCAAGAACTGCAACTCAGGGAGGGCGAAACGGTCTTTGTCCACCCGAGGAATGCTCGTGTGTTCGTCCCCGACTATTACATCTAACGATAGGCGCTCCACGTAGTTTTGGAACCCGGTCAAGGAATCACTGTGATGAATCGTCCCACGCCCCAGTCAGACAAGCCGCGTCTGAAACGTCCCGCGGAGATTACCGACGAGGAATTGTTAGAGATTCGCAATTCGCTGCGCGGACTGCGATATGGCTCCGTGCAGATCGTGGTCCAGGATGGCGTCGTCATCCAAATCGACCGCACGGAGAAACGCCGACTACGCACGGGTGACGCCACTGCCTGAAGTCACTGATTGGTTACAACGCGCTGACTACCCACCTGAACCACAGGAGGTGTTTGGCTAACTTTGATTTTGATTCACCGCTGACTGGAGTATCCGGAGGCGCGAGCACTGAAAGCACTCGTATGTCTCCCCATGCCACGACTACCGTTCGCTCGTCCGCCGCGTATGGACTGTTGGCGGATCTGTTGTTGATTTCGCCCTTGGCACTTACGATCGCGGGCTTCTGCTGGTCCAGTGCGAACGAATTGCAGGAACCCGTCATTCCAGTCACCGTTCAAGTTGGTCGAGATGTTCTGCCAACGATTTCTCTCCGCGTGTGCGATCCCGGTCGCTTGGAATCTCTACACGCTTCACACTCGTTTCACCTACGGGAGTAAAGGCCATGCGCTGCTGCTGTTGTCCTGCGATTCACCGATTCACACACCAACCTCTCCAACTTAGTTACACAAGGAAGCTAGATGATGTCCCAGTCAATTGCCCCAGCGAATAATTCGCACGAGCACGAACTCGAAACACGGGTTCGTCGATTCCTTGCCGAGCGACATACGTCGGAACTCAGCCAAGTCACCGCCCACGTCACCGCCGACAGTGTTCTGTTGCAAGGCGTGGTGGCCACTTATTATGCGAAACAGTTGGCGCAGGAATGTGCCCGACGCGTGGCCGGAGTACGATATGTACTCAATGAAGTGGAAGTCGCGTTACCGACCGTCAAAGCTCCCCAGCTTCGAGGGCTCGCGACCTCCGCAGTCCTCAATCGAGCCGGCGTATTGTTGGCCCTGTTGCTGCTGACGTTGGTCGGTTGCAGCTCGGCGGTCGATGATCGCGTGCCTGTCTTTCCGGTGGACGGGACCGTGTCGTTCGGCGACAAGTCCTTGGAAGGCGCGCTGATCGTCTTGCATCCCCAAGCAGGCAGTGACCCCAAGGTCTTAGCAGCTCGCGGTTACGTGGATGCCTCCGGCAAGTTCACGGTTAACACGTACGAATCGGGAGATGGTGCCGCCGCGGGAGAATACAACGTGACGGTTGTTCACACTCCCTTAGTTCAACGCGACGGCGATACCGTCGCCGGTCCCAACGTGTTGCCGCCGAAGTATGCGACACCGACGGATACTGACCTGCATGTCAGTA
>JBGTHH010000109.1:0-4726 GCA_041746275.1 Pirellulaceae bacterium
CGACGCCTCCCCGGCGGTCGACTGAGCCGTGGCGGGGCTTTCGGCTTGAGTCGGCGACGCCGCCAGATCACTCACGCGCGAACTGCGGTTGGGATTGGCACTGGGAGCCGCGTTCGAAGCCACGGTCGGCAGGTTCGACACCGCGGCGCGAGATGCCGCGACAAGCTGGGATGCCGGAGCGAGTTGCGGTCCGCCGGTGCTAGGTGAATTTGCCGACTGCGCTGACGTCGTGGCCTCGGCCGCAGGGGCTTGACGACCGACGTTATTGCTCGCGGCCGCGAGTGCCGTCGCGTTTTCCGATGTCGTTGTTGAGGTCGGCGACGCGACCGTTGAGGCGGCAGTGGCCAGACTCGGCATAGCCGCCGTTGTGCTTCGGTTCGTCGCTGCGGCGGCCACCGAGGAGGCATCGGTGGAAGTGGCCGACGACGGCGCGGACTCGCTCGCCGTTTGTCGTCTCGTCGTCGCGGCCGTCATCGTCGGCGAGTCACTTGGCGCACCACGAGGACTAGCAGCTCCTTCCAGAGTTGCCATTTGAGGACTTACCGTCGCTTGTCGTCGTGTCGCGGCGGACGCGGGCGCAATGTCAGCCGTTGTCGGCGCAGACGTTGACGCGATCGCCTGTGCCGCTTCGGCTGTAGCTGCGGTGGACGGGTTGCTTGTCGTGCTTTGTCGCGAAACCTGGGACACGTTTGCCGAGGCAACTTGGTTCGGCGCGAGATCCGCTTGTCGCCGTGCGGTGCTGGTCGTGGCTGAGGTCGAGGGTGCCGCGACATTGGTCGGTTCGGCCAGCGTCGCAGAGGGCTGGGCTCGGGAAGTGGCTTGAGTTCGCGCGACGGTCGCCGAGTCCGCTGTGACTGCGGGATTCGTCTGCATGCTCGGAGTGGGCGAGGGAGCCACGGCGGCGGCCATGGTGGCGACATCCGGCCGGCTCGTATCCCGCGCACGCTGATTGGGAATCGGTGAGGGCGTTTGAGCTAATGTCGGCTGTGGTTCGGCTTGCTGTTCGCGTCGCTGTGCCGTGGTGGCAACCGGGGTGGCTGGGTTGGGAGTCGGCTCCGACTCGGTCCGCTCGGTCGTTGGGCTTGTCGTTGCTTGCTGTCGGGCCAGCGTATTACTCGGGGTAACTTCCACGGGACGCGTTTGCTGGGCTTGGCTCGTGGGGCTGTTGGTGGCGGCGGTCGTTTCGGGAATTGCCTGTGGCGTGGCGAGCTGCCGCGTCATCGTGGGCACGGCAGCCACAGCGAGGTCAGGTGTCACTTGCTCGGCGCGACGAGCCCGTTCGAGTTGCGGCTGTGCTGCCTGCGCGTTGGTGTCAGGCGTGGTGGGTGTCGGTTCCGCTTGACGCTCAGTTGCACGGCGTTGCATTTGAGTGTCTTGGGACGTGAGCGCCGACGGCTGGGATTGCGGTTGCGGCACCGATTGTGGTTGAGCCACTTGCGGGCTGGTCGGTTGCGGCGTGTTGGGCGTTTGGCGGTTCAGACGAGACGGCTCTTGAGCTTGACGCGGCGTTGTTTCGGCCGGGGTAGGTCGCTGAATGAGGCTGGGTCGAACGGTGGGCTCGCGTTCGGGAGTCGGAGTCGGTTGCGGTTCGCTGGGAAGTTCGGGCTCGCGCGTGACTTGTTCGAGGGGTGTGTCGGGCGTCTCCGTCTCGACCGGTCGTAGGATATCTTGCTGCTGCCGCTGTTGGGGATCGAGTTGGACGGGATCGTATCGCGGTTCGAGCAGGGGGACGCGCGTCTCGCGAGTCTCCGCCAAGTCCGTGAACTCATCCCACAGACGGCCAAAGATATTCAGTTCCAAAGAGATGATGAACAGCACCAAATGCACGATGGCGCACAGCACGGCCGAGAATTGGACGCCACGCCGCACGACACGGCTCTCGACCTGGCGCAGTAGCCAGATCAATCCACAAACCACGATCGGAATGGCGACCAGCCACGTCCAGCCGCTGGCATACCACGGGCGATTCTCGAACGGCACATAGGCCAGCACCGTGCCGACCAGGAAACCGCCCAGCACGAACAGCGCCAACATCACGGGCCAGAATTGCTCATCGAAGCTGGGCTCGATCGGCTGCTTCGTCTTACGAATGACGCGACGTACTTTGGCCATACATTAAGTCCTGCCGAAGCGGCTAGCCTCCCTCGCCTGATGTGTTGGCCATGTAATCGTGGATGCCGGCACGCTTGCAGAGATTGATGGCTTGCACGACAAACTCAAACGGCACGCGTTTGTCCGCTCGAATGATCACCGACTGGTTGCCGGGATTGTTCGTGGCGGCGCGGACGAGCACCTCCTCCAGTTCACTGGCATCCAGCGATTGACCGTTGACCAGGAACTGCCCCTGCTGATCGATGTTGACGAAGAGCTCTTTGGGCGCGATGGTCAGCGGCATGGCTTCACTGGCGTCGGGCAAAGGAACGTCAATCTCGCGATCTTCTTGAGCGAAGCGGGTCGCGACCAGAAAGAAGATCAGCAGCAAAAACACGACGTCGATCAGCGGCGTGAGGCTGAGCGTCGAGATCGCCGTCCCTTTTTTGATTTTGACTGCCATCGCGTGGGCCTATCTATTTGGGACTGGGAGCCGCGGCGGCCACGGGAGGAGCTTCGACGCCGTTGGGTCGATCCGTCAATTCGCCGTCGCCCGCCTGACGTCCAAACCGCACACGCCCCTCGAAACGCTCCACTTGCGGCATCAGATTGAACAGCATTTCATCGATCTGATGGAACAGCATCTGGACGCGACCTTCGAAGTAATGGGCAAAGATCGCGGCGGGTATGGCCACACACAAGCCGCCCAGTGTCGTTACCAACGCGACGTAGATGCCCTCGGCCAAGTAATCGGCCTTGTTGACATCGGGTGTTAATTGCGTCGTATCGTGAAACGCTCGAATCATGCCCCACACGGTGCCCAACAGTCCCAGCAACGGCGCGACAGCGGCCGCCAGCATCAACCAGCGGACGTTGGCGTATAAGCGATTCGCTTCCCGGTCACTGGCTTCGGCGACCGAATGTTCCACTTCGCTGTGAGGGCGTCCGACTTTCAGCAGCATCGCGCGGACGACGGTCGAGGCCGCCGAGGGGTACTGCTGACAAAGCTTATAGGCCTTGCGGGGATCGAAGCCGCCTTGCGGTCCACCGAGCTGTCCCAATCCGGCGACCAGTTGCTCGGGAAGCACCCGCGAACGCCGGAGGCCGATAAAACGTTCGATGGTAAACGTCACCACCAGCACCGACATGAAGAGGATGGGAATCATGAAGACTCCACCCTGCACCAACAACCGGAAGACGTTAATGCTTTCGATCTGAGGACGAGCCCCCGCCGCCGCGCCATCTTGGGCCATGGCGGGAAAGGGGAAGAACATGTTCGCTACGATGAGCAGCAACCCCAGGGCAAGGACTGCGTACAGCCTGATTTGGCGTTCTTCGGTGGGGCGATTCAGCATGCAAGACCTTTCTTTACTTCGCGTCGATGGGGTGTGTCGACGAGCCACGATCTGTGTATTGTAGTTTGGCAGGGCCAACCTGCCGCGAAAATCCAGCGGTCACACTCCGACGCTACAGCTTAGACAACGCCGCCAAACGCTCCTGAGCCACTTTGACTTTCTCGTGCTGGGGATGGCGTTGCACAACATAGTTAAAGCTGGACTTGGCATCATCGACCAACTTCTGGCGAGCCTGTGCGTCTTGAGTTGCTTGAATCTGCACTTCCGCGCAACGCCCCGCTTCATAACCCGCCAAGGCTTGCCACGGTCGTACGTCGGCAGCGGCTTGTTCGCCACCGTAACCGTACATGACGCGTTTGAAGGCTCGGATCGCCGCGTCAAACTTCTTCTGCTCGAACAGCACTTCGCCGACCATGAACTGCGCTCGGGCACCGACTTCGCCTCGGGAAAGCTCTGTCGCCTTCGTGTAGTCTTGCAGGGCTTCCTCGGCCTGTTTCAAGTTCTGCTTCGCCCAACCTCGCTCGTACATCGCCTCGGCCAAGTACGGTGTGTTGGGAAACTTGGCGGGGATTTGGTCGAGCATCTGGAGGCTCGGTTGCCATTGGCCTGACTGAGCGGCGCTTTGACCACCGTGCAACCATGTCAGCACCTGCTTCTGTTCGTCGGCCGAGGGCTTCTGGCTGGCGGCCGTAAAGGCGGTGAAGGCGTCCGGGTAGCGTTTCAGCTTGAACAGGCTTTCGCCTTTCATGAACAAGCCATCCGCCGCCAGGGGACCATCGGGATAGGCTGTGAGTTGTTCCTCAAAAGCAGCCAGCGCGACATCGTATTTTTCCAGTCGGAACTGTGCCCAACCAAGCTTGTGCGTGGCCCGCTCGGCAACTTCACCCGGCTGGGCTTTGGACTTCGCCGTCGTGTAGAACGTGACCGCGTCGGCATACTCCGCTTGGTCATAACGTGCCTCGGCCACATGTAAATTCGCTTCCGCCGCCAACGGGTTGTCGGGATGTTCCGTCGCCAGCTTGGCAAAGGTCGTGACCGCATCCGCTGGCTGGTTGCGATTCGTATAAGCCCAACCGAGTTCATAGAGTACGTTGGCAGCGCCTGCGTATTCCTTGTGCTCGGCCAGCAGCGATTCCAACGTGGCCGTCGCCTGCTCGAATTTCTTCAGAGCGATCTCGGTCAGCCCGCGTTCGTACAAGGCATCGGCCTTTTGTGGTTGAGCTGGATTGGTGCTTAAAAACTGATTGAAGTCAGCCAGAGCATTCTCGTGATCCCCGGTT
>JBGTHH010000110.1:0-4131 GCA_041746275.1 Pirellulaceae bacterium
CAGTTACGACAGTTGCTTCCAGGCATCGAGTTCGAGCGTGCGATCCAGGTCATCGAAATCATCTCGTCCAAAACAGAGGACCGAACCATGTACGATCAACGCGAAAAAGCTCAACGCGATTACGAATGGGCCATCTCGGGAGCCCGAAAGGAAGGCCGAGAAGAAGGTCTCGCGCTAGGCATCGAGAAGGGCATTGAACAAGGCATCGAGAAGGGAATCGAACAAGGCATTGAGAAGGGAATTGAACAAGGCATCGAACAAGGAAAGCTGGCAGGTCGGGTACAGCTATTGCAGGAGCTGCTTGGCGAACCTCCTTTCAAGGACGATGAGTTGCGGAGAATGCCGCATGATGCACTTTCCGCACTGGTTGCTCAATTACAAACTCGCCTTCGTAGCCGTGACAGCGAATCGTAAGGCGCAGGCTTAAAGAACTCGCACAACTTGCGTCGTAGCGTCGACTTTCCACGGCAATTCCACCATGCTAGACTCGCCATCGCAGAACTTGTCCGAAAGCTTTAGATCCACCCCATGGCGAGCGACAAAATGCGTCGAAGCACATCACGTCCTGGCGTGTCCATGATCCTGCTGTTGTGCGTCTTGCTGCCGGTGAAACGCAGTGAAGCGGAAGTCAATGTCGGCGATCAGGTGATCGTTCAAGTTGCCGCAGCACCGCTGCACGCCGGAGAGTTCGTCAGTAGCTATGCCGCTCGCGACACGCAGTTTGAAGTCTTACGTCAGGACCGCTCGTGGTTGTTGGTGCGCGATCACGGCAAACACGTGTGGATCCATCAGAACCACGTCGCCTTGCCGGACGCACCAGTGCGACTCGGTGACAAGCCGATTCCGCTGGCAGCGCTCATGTCGGCGCCCATCCTGACGCCGAACGACCCGTTCCTTCTCATGCAGCTCGACCAAGCAGCCAGTTCTCTCATGGC
Organism: Pirellulaceae bacterium; assembly: GCA_041746275.1. Lineage (GTDB taxonomy): Bacteria > Planctomycetota > Planctomycetia > Pirellulales > Pirellulaceae. Next base: position 936 of record JBGTHH010000110.1, read on the forward strand.
TTGCGGTCGCGAGCAGGAACTGCTTGACATCGAGAAAGAGATTCTGGAGACCGCGTCCCGTCTAAGCGGACCCCTTGGGGCCATAATGCGAGTCAAGCTGTTGGGAGTGCTGAGCGGTATGCATCTTCAACAGGGAAATCTTGAATTGGGTAGAAGATTTGCCGACAGTGCCTTCAACGTCGCGCAGCAAACGATCCGGAACATCGACAACGGGAAACTTACGAATCGGCAAGGTGTCGACACGAGTGCGTTGCGGTTCACCATGATCCACATGATGGCAGCGTCCGGTTGGCCTCTAGCGAACTCCGGGGAGCTTAAAGCAGGCGAACAGAAACTGGCTGCGGCAACTGCTGCGTTGGATCGAGCGTTGCCGTTGTCAAAGCTGCGGGAAGACAACACGTTCGCCGTGCCGGTGGACGCCCGGATCTATACGTGGCACGCCGATGTCCTGTTGCGGTTAGACCAAATCGAGAAAGCACGAACGCAGATCGAAAAGGCTCATCAATGCGAGGCCGCCTACGTTCGCTGGGAGACGCACCCGATGACTTTTGGGCGGCCGAACTCATCCGGCTATGGAGGTTATCCCGAAGTAGTCAGCGCGCTTTGCGCGGCGGCGTCTGGTGCTGAGCACGACGCATTCCAATGGATGCAGCGCAGCCAACGCTCGCAGCACCGTTACGCGTGCTGGTCTGGTCATATCGATGATGCGACATTGGAATTTCATTTGCGCGAGCGACGAGGCAGCGTCGCCATCGATAACTTCCCGCACGATCCTTTCGAGTTTGCGATGGCGCACGTGCAGCATTTGCGTCAGCCGAGCTTGAAGGAGATCGCCGCGAGTGCAGAGTGGGTCTTGAATCGAAAGTTTCAGATGCAGATGAATCTGCAGCGACAACAGGCGGTCATCCGTGCGAATCAGGGGCTCGGGAGATCTCGCATGCCCGATAGCGCGTTGATGACTATGGGCATGGAGCTTGGCGAACTGGCGACGAATCAGCGGCTACGGGCAGTACGCGGCCAGGCAGCAGACTACGCCTTGCGTCGCTTTCCGCGAGTCGAGCTTGATGACGCGCGGCGCGAGTTCGAGGCCATACGTTATGTCGGTTCGGCGGTGCGCTCGACGCGACTGCGCGAGTTGGCGGTCGTTCCAAAAGACGTTCGCCGGCAGCACTGGCTGTCCGTTTCGCCGTCGTACAATCCCACGACGAAGGAAGTTGAGAGTGGCGATCCGTTAGCGCTTCGCAGGTGGCACGATCAACGGGCCGAGGAGTTGTGGGTGACCGTCCCCAAAATTCAGGGTAACCTCGAATCGAATCAGGTTCTGCTTGAGTTCGTTCGGTACAAAGATTTCGATTTCGAGTCGCTTGGTGAGAACTATCGCTGGTTGCAACAACGATACGCAGTCTGGGTGCTGCCCGCCGAGGGAAACGTCGTGCGTATTGACTTGGGCGACGCGGCGGCCATCGATGCGGCCATCGCGGCATTGCGAGAGGGACTTCAAGCTGCAGGCGACACCGCTGGAGCCATTGTCGAACTGGGAGAACCGCAAGCGACGACAGATGTGATGCCGCTGTTGCGTCAGCTCGCGGCGCTGATTTTCGAGCCGCTGAAACCTCACATCGCGGATGCTGACCAATTGATCATCAGCCCCGATGCCGCTCTGTGGCTCGTGCCGTGGGCCGCTCTGCCATCTAACGAGAACGAATACCTCATTGAACGCTACGGCCTGCAAACGGTGACGTCCGGTCGCGACCTCGCGCGGGCGGCGGATATTGATGTTGTTGATGATGATATTGATGACAGCCAAATTAGCGCTCCTGTCATTATTGCCGATCCCGATTTTGCGATTTCCTGCGAGCAGGTCGTCGAGGCCGAACAGGACCTGCTCGGCGACGAGACAATCCCCGCCTTGCTGGAAGTTGCACATCGTGGCAAGTCCTTGATTCCGAAGGCGAAGCGGCTTCCCTATACGAAAGCCGAAGCCCAAGCAATTGCGCCGGCCATTGAAGCATATACAGGGATCGCTCCGCGCATGTACCAACAAGCTGCGGCGGTCGAGGCTTTGTTCCAGCAGGTCGAACGACCGCAGGTCCTGGTGTTGGCAACTCATGCCTTCTTTCTGCCGACGTTGGACCCGATGGCAGATGCCGCCGGATCACGGCTCGACATTCGCGATCCGCTGATGCGCTGTGGACTCTTGCTCGCGGGATCGGACCAGCACGACCAGTGGCAGCTGAGACGCTCCAGCGACGGCGTTCTCACAGGTTACGAGGCGAGCAGCCTTGATTTGCGAGGCACAGAACTCGTCGTTCTGAGTGCCTGCGATACGGGCGTGGGTGATGTGCGTGGAAGCGAAGGAATGCTTGGTCTGCGGCAAGCTTTTCAGACCGCCGGTGCCGGAGCGGTGCTCGCCAGCTTGTGGCAGGTGGCTGACCGTGATACCGCCATGATCATGGTCAGTTTCTTCGAACACTTGGCCGCTGGCCGCAGCAAGTCAGACGCACTTCGCCACGCGCAGCTTGAACACATTGCCGCCCGTCGCAGGGACTCTGGCGCTGCACACCCATTCTTCTGGGCCGCCTTTACTCTGACCGGCAACTAGGTGCTCGCCCATGGGGTCAGGTAGTCGTCGACGCGCAGCGTCTGACCGTTAATCTCGACGACATCCGCAGGCTTTAGCTTTCGTCGTCGTCGCGTTTCCACTTCGCCGTTGACGCGGACCTCGCCACTTTGAATCAGAGTTTTCGCGCGTCCACCGGTTTCCGCAACTCCTGTGAATTTCAGGAACTGATCCAAGCAGATCGGGTCGGGACGAGATTGGGCGGGATCGTGCGGCAAGTGTGGGGTCCGTGGTGGTCTACACCGAGTCCTGCTTTTTCTGGGACTGCGGAGCGGAAATTCTGTAGTCGATCATCCGTTCCTCGATGGCGTACAGCGACTTGGACCAATCGCCGCGAGCCCCATTCCAAGTCACGGCGATCCACCGCCGCGCGTCAAGCCGTTCGTGCAGCTTGACGATCTGCTCCGAGCAGAGCACGTAGCACTCTCCCGCTTGAAGTGCCTGACCATTCATGACGCCCACCTCACCATCTTCGACTCCCAAAGTTCAGGGTAGTCCAAAAGTGAACAAGAGCAAGGGTAACGCAGCCGAGCGTCAGTCGCGGCGTATCACCCGCGCCGGCCGAGCAACCCCGAT
>JBGTHH010000111.1:0-2485 GCA_041746275.1 Pirellulaceae bacterium
AGAACATGGAAGCGACCGAGCTCGTGATAACCTTCGGGCGATAAGTTGGCCAGAATCAGGTCGCCGGTTTCACTGAACAGGAAGAAGCGTTCTTGATGGCGGACGATAAAGGCCGTGCCATGCGACGCGCGACGGTCGCCACCGGTGGTCGGTTCAAAAGTTTCCCACAGTCGCTCGGCGGTATCCAATCGCACCGCCATGAGCGAACCGACTTGGCAGTCGTTCCCATAGATCACGCCATCGACGATGGAGGGCGTGCTGTTGCAGCAGTAAACGGCATCTTTCGGCTTGCCGCGCCAAGCAATCTCCGCGCCTGGCTGCCGATCGTTCAGTTGAATCAAGGCGCCCACCCCGCCGATGCCACTGGCGAACAGGTAGCTGCCGGATTTGCGTGGCGCGGTAACGGACATCCCATAATCGGGCTTCAAGGGAATCGACCAATACACCTTCCCCGAACGCGGATCGAGGCTGTTCAACGCGTCGGGGTGCCAGATTAGCAGTTGCTTCACTCCCGCGTGCTCGATCATCGTGGGCGGACAATATCCTTGTTCGCTAGCCGACAACGCTCGCCACACTTCTTTACCGGTCACCTTGTCGAAAGCCACCGCCACGCTGCCAGGACCACCGACCAGACAGTAGAGCAAGTCGCCATCGACCAACGGATGTGCCGCAAAGCCCCAAATCGGTGTGGGGGCGTCATACTCTCGCACCAGATCCTTCTTCCACAAGACATTTCCCGTGGCGGCGTCGAGGCAGGTAAGGTCCCCATGGCCGCCCAACGCATAAACGCGACCGTCACTCACGGTGGGAGTACAGCGCGGACCAGAAGGGTACGAAAGCTCGTAGGGCCGGTCATACGCGTGCTGCCACAATAGAGCTCCGGAGTCAGCGTGGAAGCAGGACACACGTTCCTGACCTTCGAGCACCGTCCGGCCGCTGGGACTGTTGTGAAGGTCGCCAGCCCGTTTCAGGTAATCCATCACGAATACCTTGTCGGCGACAACCGCGGGACCAGAGTAACCCAGCCCAACCGGGACTCGCCAGCGGACTCGCAGCCCACTCTCCGGGAAACTCGATAGAATTCCCTCCTCGCGCCACACGCTATCGCGTTCGGGTCCGAGCCACTGAGGCCAGTCCGCACCCGTGGCAGTCGCCGCGGCAATGTGGAGAATCACGCAGGCGCACGCAACAAATATTCGCATCAGGGAAGCTCCCGGAGTCAGAGGTGGTTGTCAATCAAAGGATCAGGCGACCTTGAGCATTCTAGGTCGAACGGATCGTCTCCACAAATGCTCTGGACTATGATGAGCGAAACTCCCGCAACTGGCCATCCCTGGAAGTCACTCATGCAACTTGCCCGCTTACTCGTGGCCCGCTTACTCGTCACCGTTATCGCTGGGATGGGGACCTGCACGCTCGTCGCACAGGACCCGTTTGCTACGCAAGTCCGGCCCACCGAGCCGCTCACTCCCACCGAGCAACTCGCCAAGTTTCATTTGCCGCCGGGCTTTGAGATCCAGCTTGTGGCGGCCGAGCCAGAAATTCAGAAGCCCATGAATCTGGCCTTCGATGCCCAGGGGCGGTTATGGGTCAGCGGTTCGATCGAGTACCCCTACGCGGCTCGGCCCGACGAAGGCCGTGACACGATTCGCGTCCTACACGACACCACGGGCGACGGCCGTGCCGATCGAGTGACCACCTTCGCCGATGGCTTGAATATCCCCATGGGATTGTATCCGCATCGTGATGGAGTCGTCGCGTACAGCATGCCCAATATCTGGTTCCTGCGAGATACCGACGGAGACGGTGTGTGCGATCAGCGCGAGGTGCTCTACGGTCCGCTGGGCGAGCCCGTCGATACGCACGGGATGCAGAATGCCTTCCGCCGCGGCAATGATGGCTGGTTGTATATCTGCCACGGCTTCCGCAATGAGTCGACGATTCGCGGACGTGATGGCAGCGAGATTAAACTGCAAAGCGGTAATACGTACCGTGTCCGGCTGGATGGCTCGCGAGTCGAGCAGTTCACCTGGGGCCAAGTAAACCCGTTCGGCAGCACATTCTTGCCGAACGGCGATCTGATCACGGCCGATTGTCACAGCAAACCGCTGACGTTGCTTTTGCGAGGTGGATACTTTTCGAGTTTCGGCAAGCCCGACGATGGACTCGGTTTCGTCCCGTCGATCATGGAACATGGACACGGTTCAACCGCGATCGCCGGTGCGGCGTTCTATGATGGTGATGGATTTCCCGAACCGTATCGCGGCAGCCTGTTTGTGGGCAACGTCATGACCAGTCGCGTTCACCGCGATGCGTTGGTCTGGCATGGGTCGACCTTGGAGGCTCACGAAGAGGAGGATTTCTTAACCTGCGACGATCCGTGGTTCCGTCCGGTCGATTTGAGAATTGGTCCTGACGGAGCCCTCTACATCGCCGACTTCTACAATCGCATCATCGGCCATTATGAAGTGCCACTCGACCACCC
>JBGTHH010000112.1:0-6310 GCA_041746275.1 Pirellulaceae bacterium
ACGGCGATCCGCGACGTGCCCGGTGTCACGCCTCCAGTGATCGAGCCGGTCCAGCAGACCGCCGAGTTACATATCCGGCTTCGCCCTGATGATTTGGCCCGCTATGGCCTGACACGGGAATACGTGGGCCAGATCATGCAGACCGCCTTGCAAGGCCAAGTGACCTCGCAGGTGCTGGAGGGACAGCGCCGATTCGATCTGTTGATCCGGCTGGAACAGGCGTATCGCACTGACTACGCCAATCTCGGACGGTTGCGAATTGACCTGCCCAATGGCAAGGGACAAGTCGAGTTGGCCTCGCTCGCGGAGATCAGCGAAGGCGTCGGTCCCAACGCCATCAACCGTGAAAATGCCCGACGACGAATTGTGATCCGCTGTAACACACAAGATCGCGACCTCGCCAGCGCGGTGGCCGAGATTCAACAGCGCGTCAAAGAACGAGTGGGAATGCCTGAAGGGTATTTCGTCGAGTACGCCGGCCAGTTTGAAAGCCAACAGCGCGCAACAACCTTGATCGTAGTACTGGCGGCCGTTTCCGTCGTCGGGATGTTCGTCGTCCTCATGCTGCTTTATCCTTCGGTGCGGATCGTGCTGCAAATCCTCAACGCGCTGCCCACGGCATTTATCGGTGGAGTGGCGGGACTCGTGCTTACCGGCCAGTCCCTGACAGTCGCCAGCTTGGTGGGATTCATCTCGCTCGGCGGCATCGCGGTTCGCAACGGCATCTTGCTGGTCACGCACTACTTTCACTTGATGAAAGAAGAGCACGAAGAGTTCAGTGAACAGATGGTGCTGCGCGGCAGCTTGGAGCGTCTTGCGCCGGTGTTGATGACCGCGTTAACCGCCGGGATCGGACTCCTGCCACTGGTTTGGGGCGGGCAAGAACCGGGCCGCGAGATTCTCTATCCGGTGGCGACGGTCATCCTCGGCGGACTGGTCACCTCCACGTTTTGCGAGTTTCTCATCCATCCCGGTTTGTTCTTGGCGTTCAGTGGCAAAGATGCCGAGCGCCTCGTGAAGGCCGAGCATTCCGAGGAAGAGGAGTTGTACGATCACCCCGTTCCCAAGCCTGTTTCCGTTCCGGCCATGTCTAATGCATCGGCCCCTTAGACTCAGTTCCCCCCTGGTTTCTTCAATGGAGATCTTTCGATGAAACGTTTCTTTGTACTCTTGGCATGTTCAGCGATGCTGAACTTAGTCACCGGCTGCGGTAAAACTCCAGATCCCGCCCCGGCCCCCGCCCCCGTCACGCCAGCGATGCCGGATGCCGGTGACCAGGGGCATAGTCACGGTGCGGGCCCACACGGCGGCACGCTGACCGATTGGGGCGGAGGAGCTTATCACGTCGAGTTCACGGTGGATCACGACAAGGAGGAAGCCACGGTGTACATCGTGGGCAGCGATGAGAAATCGCCTCAACCGATCAAGGCCGACAAAGTCCAACTGACGATTGACGATCCGATAACTGAGTTGGAACTCGTCGCCAAGCCCCTTGAAGGAGAGGCCGAAGGGACCTCGTCACGATTCGTCGGGACACATGACACGCTTGGCGTCGTGAAGGAGTTTGCCGGCACGATCAGCGGTGAGATTGAAGGGACGCCTTACACCGGTGACTTTAAAGAAGAGCCGCACGCTGCGGATCACGCGAAGTAACCAACTAGCCAGAGGATGCTCCGATGGGAATGGTGTGGAACGTCGTCCGAGTCGCCATTGTGGCGATCATCGTGGTCGCGGTCGCGGAATTGTCCAAACGCTATCCGCGTTACGGGGCGCTGCTGCTGTCACTTCCCATCGTGAGCATCCTCGCCTTTCTGGTGAGCTGGCTTCAGTATCGGGACTTGCCCGCCGTTTCGCGTTTGGCGCGCGAGACGCTGGTGCTCGTTCCCTTGGGTCTGCCGTTTTTTGTTCCCTTCGCCTTTGCAAACCGGTTGGGGTTAGATTTCTGGTCATCCATGGGAGCCGGCATTCTGCTGGCGTCGCTCACCATCGGTGCCTGGATGTGGCTGACACCGGCCGGTTGACGAAGCTTGGCAGCGGTGGTCAGGCTGAGCAACATGGAGTGCTCTTCAGCCAGGAGATCGTTCGGGGCGGCAAGCTGCGATTGAATCGAGCGGTAGCTGAACAGGAACTGGCGCGCGCCCAGCAAGAACTGGCGTTGCACCGATTGGACTTGGGGATGCAGACACGTCTCGCACCAATCTTTGAACGGTACGCCAATTCGCGCAACCAAGTTGAACGCTACCGCGCCGCGACTCTTCCCACAGCGCAAAATCGCTCGACCTCACGCAGAAAATGTACGAGGCAGGTGAGACCAATTTTCTATCCCTGCTAACGGCACAACGGACGTTTTCGCAGACCAATCTGAACTATCTCGAAGCGCTGCGTGAGCTGCGGATAACGGGGCAAACTAACTGCTTCCCCAAAGCGATTCGACGGGCGCGATGTCGCGCATGATGTGGGCGATGTCGGCGGTCATTCTTAAAGCATGATCGAGAGGGGCTGACCAAGTTTCGCAACGCGAGCGTTGGCCAAGCGACAAACGCCAACGCGACTGCGGGATCGCCGTCATCGTCGTCCTACAGGAGTATGATTAGGGACACAGAACGTGCGATCGCCCTGACCGTGGTTGCCGTGCCCGCCAGTACGGGCTCGCCCCCATGCAATGTCGGGACCGAGACGACCCCTTGGTCGATGAGACGGGCGGCAACGTTGCTCATTAGGCCTCCTCGATTTGACTTCGCTTGAAGATTCGTTTCGTGCTCCCCATCCGATCTCACCATGCGACATGGAAACAAACAGTCGCAACCGCCTCGCGTCACTCCTCGTCCCACGCCGCAAACAGAGCATCCACATCGTCCGCTGATGTTAGCTGAGACAGTGCCCTACGTTGGAGGCGAAAACGGGACCGTCAGCCGGATGCGGTACTTGCCCTCGCGGTTGTAGATCACTTGGAGTTGTCGCGCGCGAGGTTCGTCGGCGGGCGCGAGTGACAGGCGAAATTCGGTCGCGTGACGCTCGCCGCTCACGATGGTTTGCCCGTCTGCGTCCAGCAGCGAAACGTCGGCGTTTGACGAACCGGCGACGAGCAGCGGTGCTCCGAGCCGAACACACAGCATGCGGGGAGATCCGGACGTGATTGGCTGCCATGCGAAGTCGACCCGGACAGTGCGTTGCCGGTCGGCGTCGGCTTTCACCTGGTCGATGACTTGCAACCATTCGACGTTCGCGCCCGCGAGCGGCACCTCCTCATGCCACGGACGCTGCGCGGTGGACGGCCGTCCGGTGTCGGTAGCATTTGTGTCACGGTCGCCAAAAGCGCCGACCAACTGCCGTGACTCGCGCGCCGATTCGCCTGGCGCGAAGATCGCATCAAGTTCCTCACGATGCTCGTCAAACACCTCGGCCAGCAGAGCGGCTTCGCGGTTGTATCGCCAAATGATCGACAGCCAGTGTTCGGACGGTTCCCGTTCTGCCAACTGGTCGCCCACGTCCATCAGTTGCAGCGGATTGAGCGCGAGTTCGGCCAATTCGGCGGGCGACAGACAGGCCAGACCTTCGGCGAGAATCTCATCCAACTTTTTCGGTGGCAGGAGGTCCGAGCGTTTGAAAGGGTGCCGCACGCGATGCGTGTCTTCGAGATAGCCGAGAAAGGCTCGCAGTGATGAGGGATCAACGACGGCTCGTTCGAGCCCTGCCTGCACGACAGGCCGCGTTTCCAGGGATACGATGGGCTGGCGTCCAAGGCCGTCTTCCAGCACCAAGTTGGTAATGGCATCCTTGAATTCGGGTGTGGGAAATTCCTGGTTGTTCATGGTATTTATTCCTCGCCTTCGAAAGGCGACTGGGCTCTGGAGTTGTTGAGTTCGTTCTGTAACTTTCGGATGGCGTTCAGAAACATCGGCAGGTCCTTCAACGAAAATCCCTTGCTGGCAAGGCACTCGCGAACGTTGGCCCGTGCGCGACTTGTAAGCTTCCGATAGTTGACCTCAGTGATTCCCAGCGCCTGGCGTGTTTGTGACTCGTCACGGCCGGTGATCAAGTCGAGAAACACGGCCTTTCGCTTCGGCGTCAACGATTCGATGCATTCTTCGAGCGCGGCGGGATTCTTGCGCAGCCGTTCCAGCAGCGATTCGTCCTCCTCTCGACGGACAACGGCTTGGACCGACGTTAGCTTTTCGGCGTCAGCAAACGGCGTCACCTCTTGGCTCTCGATAGATCGATCAATCCTACGAGGAGCGGGTTTGTCACCGTCAACGAGTGTTAGCCGTCCTTTGCGAACGGCTTTGCCGAGAGTTTTCTTCGTCGCTTCGCTGCCGAGCTTCTTGGCATTGACCCCCTGCTTTCGCGGTCAGACGATTCGCAGGATCGAATCCCTGAAGTGCTTGGCATCGACAAACTTGGCACGCCAAGCGGGGTCTTCGACGTTTATCATCGACTCGACAATCACTTGCTGGAACGCTTCCGCAAAGTCGTGATCAACATCGTCTTCACGTTCGTGCCGCGCACGAACCTTGGCGGAAAAGTCTTCGGCAATCGACGCTAGCGCACGACGAAAGGCGTCCGCCGATCCGCTCCAGTCGGTTTCACTCATGGTTCATCCTCGTCCGTAAAGTTCAAACGCCGCCGCCGTGTTGAGGCCGACGTGGGTGTGGCCGGAGCGGGCGTTGTTGGCGAGCAGTGTCTTGCGGGCCAAGTTGACGGCGCGGGCACGGAGGCACGCGCCGGACGTTTCGGGGCTTTCAGTTTGTCGAAGTTCGAGCTACTGCCGGGCGACTTCATCCGCAAAGTACGGGGCTTCGGCGGCGTTGACTTTCCAGCGGCAGGCCAACGCCGCGCGGGCCTGGTGCAAGGCCAGCGTCACGCAGAAACCTTCCACGTCGCGCACGCCCGTTTGCTGCACGCGGCCGATGCTGCAACTGGGGATGATCGGGAACTCGACGCAGTCCAGCGAGCGGCCCTGGCCGTTCCACAAACGATCGGCGAAATGAACACCGGCTTGCGACGTGCTGCCGTGGCCCAGAATCGTCGCGACACGGTAGCCGACGCGGTCCTTTTCCGAGCCAAACGCTGCCAGCAGCGTGCCGTGCAGCGCGGCGGGGTCTTCGGCAGCGGCGAGATACTCCAAATCAAAGTCAGCCGCCGTCTGCTGATGCAATTCATGCAGCAACACGGCTCCGACGCCAGCCGGGTCGCCGGGCCTGTTCACTTCGTCCGCCGGATCGCCCGGTTCGAACCACGACACCGCCAGCAACCGGCGGTTGTCCGGGTCGCGCTGCTGGGCGGCGACTTCGAGTTGTTCCTGCACCGTGTCCAGCAGCACCGACAGCGAAACGCGGCACGAACGGACTTGCTCGAACAACGGCCGACCGCCGACCACCAGATGTGGCACCGGAACAGCGTGTAGCACGTCGTCCACTTGCCCGACGAGATCGAGTTCGGACAGGTTGGAAACCGCTCGGACCAGTGGCTCCAGATTCCAGACGCGCGAGACTTCGTCCAGGTATCGCTGTGTGCTGTCGTCCAGTTTATCAGCAATGCCAGGAATTCCCCTGCGATCCGCCAGACTCCCGAGAGTGGTCGCCACATGAGACCAATTTTCCGATGTCCGTTGCGTCCAGGCACTACAATCGTCCTCGGATTCCGGAACCTGTAATAGCGGCATGACACTGAACTCGATCAACCGCCGCAATCCGGCGAACGGTTTGCGCGAAGGGCGAGATTCCCAGTGGGCCAGTTCATCGAGCGTTTCGATGAGCCGTTTCGCGTAGTCGTCCAAGGCTGGCAAATAGCTGGCATCCGCGAGAATGCCCTCAACATTGGTCGATTCTTTATGGAGCTTGTTGGGCAAGTCTGCCGGCGGCTTCTCGGCAGCGAGATATTCGCATTCTACTTCCAGATCGTGCCGCGCCGTCGCCCAGCGCAGGCGGTCCAAGTCGAGCGAACTGACGGGAGCCGACCAATTGTCGGCGACGATGGCCACCTTTTGGTCGTCGCCGCGCACCGCCCACCAGCGCAGCGTGTCGTCGCTGTCGAACGTGGCTCGCAGGAACAGCGTGTTGGCCCCCAGGATTTGCGCGAGCCGCGTCTCATCAATCCCTTCCACCACGCGCCGCTCGGCGTCGGCCAGCCACGACGGCGGTTCGCTTCGTGGGATAGGCTTCCAGTCTGTCACGTGTGCATGCGGATCGACAGGCTGGAAGCCCATCCCATTTGGATCATCCAGCGCATCAAATGCCGCGAAGGCCAGCGCGTTGCTGCGGGGATCGAAACCTCGCTCGTGCCCTTCGCGGAAACGCTGCCACGACAACGA
>JBGTHH010000113.1:0-7678 GCA_041746275.1 Pirellulaceae bacterium
CTCAGGTGCGATGCCTGTACGTCGCATGTGAGCTTCAACGCACGGCACTAGACCGCGGAAACGCTGACCTCAATATCGAGCAACTTGGGCTCGACAAGAGCTTTACAATCGATCCTTACACCGGCAAGCGACTGTTGACAAGGAAATCCCCGCAAGGCTGGACCGTCTATTCGGTCGGCCGTAATGGCAAAGACGACGGTGGCAACATCGGTCCTCCGTTTGACGACGTCGGCGCTGGGCCCGTTACTATCCGATGATCAGCTAAACTGAACTGTCACGCCATTTGTTAAACGCGCCTGACTTGCCCGCCGATCTGAGTTAGAATGCGACTTAGTTCGGTGTTTTTTGTCCTCGCCGGCCCACGCAAAGCTGGAGCTTCGCCAATGAGCAGTCCCTTTCCAGGCATGGACCCCTATTTGGAAGAGCATTGGCGCGACGTGCATCACCGCTTGGTGACGTATTCGTGCGATCAACTTCAGACCCGACTGCCTGCCGGCCTGCGAGCACGCATGGAAGAGCGGATGTTTGTCGAAGCGGACTGGCGGGAGAATCGCAGCATTTACCCCGATGTCCATGTCGTCGAACGAGGTTCCACCCACGCCGTGGCGTTGGCCGCTGAAACGGACATCGCCCTGGCCGAACCGCTGGTCATTCGGTTGGGCGACGAACCGGCGACACAGGGCTTCATCGAGATCATCGATGTCAGTTCGGGGAATCGCCTAGTGACGGTCATCGAATTCGTCAGCCCTTCAAACAAACTTCCGGGGCGCGGCAAAGACTTATACCAGCGCAAGCAGGAGGAGTGTATTGCCGCCCGCGTCAGCTTGGTCGAGATCGACTTGACGCGCACGGGCGAGCGAGCCCTTTTGTACTCCTCGTATCGCATTCCGCCGTCGCATCGCACGACGTACCAGATCTGTGTGGAACGCGGCTACAAAGCGGGGTCCATCGAGGTATATCGCGTGCCGCTCGACGAACCGCTGCCAGCGATTCGCATCCCGTTGCGCGGATCTGATCCCGACGTGCCGCTACAAATCCAACCGCTGATCGATCAATGCTACCGCAATGGTCGGTACGACGATCTCGACTACAAGGGCGATCCCGTCCCGCCGCTGAATGCCGCCGACGCCGCCTGGGCCGACGAACTGCTGCGTTCGCAGGGACTACGCTGAACGACACCTCGTCACCAACGAAATGTGCGGGGCCATCGCCATTCACACCGACGGGTCGCTCTTGTACGTCAGCCTTTCCAGGCTGACTTAACGAAATGTGCGGGGCCATCGCCATTCACACCGACGGATCGGTTGCGAGGTCAGGCCGCGGCGCGTGGGGGTAGTCGACCGGCTGGTAACGAATGGCTAGTTCGGGCGTGGTCAACCGGCGTTGGCCTGTTGCGAGGGAGGTGAGCGCGCGGTCGAGGATGCCGCTGGTCAGCAGCGTGCGTTCGACGGGATAGCTGGGCTGCCCGGTATGCACCATGCGTTCCACCGCTTTCAACAGGTAGGCAAAGTGCGGATGGCGAGGCTCCGTTCGTTCGTCGAAGGCGGTGACAATCGGTGACGACTGTCCCTTGAGCTTCACAGCCGCTGACGTCCCCAAGGCGAAGCTGGGAAACATCATCACCGTCCCCAGCAGACCGTCCACGTACTGGAACAGAAACAGCGTGGCTTCGTTATCGTTACGCATCGATGTGCCCGCCTGTTTGGGAATGACATCCAGCGCGGCAGCCAACAGCTCTCGCGACACCAAGCCCTCATCCACCGCTCGCCACACCGCTGCGCCTTGCAAGCACTGCACCCACGCTACCCCGTGCTCCGCGCCGCGACGACGCTCGACAAGCGTTTGATAAAACTCCAACGCATGGCTGCCGTAGATATCGAGCCCCGAGTAACCAATACCAATGGCGGCCTCGATCTCACAACCGAACGGGACCTCCGCGTCGGGCTTACGGAAGCCCACGGTCATCGAGGATCCGGCCATGAACGGTACTTGCAACTCGCGGGCGCGGTCGTACATCCAACGAGCGTCCTCCCACTGCGGACCGAGATGTTTGTCATTGAAGACGGGCACCACGCGGCGGTACTTCGCAAACGCATCCGTGATCTGCTCGAAGAAACGACGACGCGGATATAGTTGCTGTTGTTTGTCGTTCCACGGGTAATCGCCATGTTCGCCAATGCTGATCACACCATCGACCGCGATATGATCGCCGCCGACCGTCACCGCCTGTTCGATGGTGTCGAAGATCGGCACGTTGTGTTTCTTCGCCATGGGACGCGCCAGATCGCCCGGTGGAAACTGATCGACATACAGCGCTGCCAGCTTCAAAGCCGGACCGGGACCACCGTCCTGCTCCCAGCCCTCCAGGATCTTTCCCAACACCACGTCGGCATGCAGTCCTTTCTGGTAAGCCGTGATGACGGCGGCCACCGACTTCGGTTCCCTCTTTTCTGGCGAAGCTACGACAGGTAACGGAAGCATCCCATTGCCCAGAACACCGACGGCCGCGCCGGCGAGCACATCTCGGCGCGAAATACGAGTGCTGTTGCTCATCGCTGTGATTCCTTACGTGTTGCCTTGTCCGATCGATCCATAGCCTACGGCTTTCCGGCCAGCAGTTCCAGCGCAGTCGCCTCAAACGGAAACATCGGGCGGCGGCGGTGTTGAAAGTCGAGCGAGGTCATATCGGCGGTCGTGCAGCCAGGTGTGTTGACGCGAATCATGTGGGGACAGACCGGTTGATATGCCGCTACTGGCGCGTGGACTCCCTTGGCGACCAACACCTGAAACCGAGTGGGCTCGATCTCGCAACTGATCAGTTGTTGCAAACTAAAGGGAGGCATGCGACGCGACGTGAGCATTACGGTCAGGCCCTCCGCAGTGCGCACCACGGCGGTTAATCCTTGATCGCAGTGAGACAACCCACCGTGTCGCGGCTCGTGCTCCACGAACTTGCCATCATAAAGACCAACGACCTCGAAGGAACTCGTAAACGGCTCGCCATGCCAATCGTCGGACTTCCCGCCAACTTGCAGGTCGAGACGAGCACCAACGCCCGCAGCGGTGGCTTGTGCGGCCGAGGCTGGATCGAACAGGCAGACGAACGCATTGTTGAGACCGCGTCGCGCGAGTGCGTGGAGTAGGTGCGTGCCATCCGCGGGCGAACCGCCGCCAACATTGTCTCCCATGTCGAGCAAACAGACTGGGCCGGGTAGTGCCGCGGCACGCGTGAGAGCGGTCTCGATGCTGATCAAGTCACCGGCGAAATCATCACGATGCGCCCACAAATAGTCGCCGAGTTGCCCCGACAGTTCAACTGCCAAGTTTGGATTGTCATCGGTAACGACAATCGTGGAAGAACCCATCTCTGCGACGTCGGCGTAAGGAAACCCGAGCAAGATGCTGTTGGATAACACGCCGGGTTGCTGAAGCTGGCCATCGGCAAGGTTGTAGAGCGGCGCGAGGTGTGGTTCGGAAGTCAGTTGTTTTTCGATATTGATCGCCAGCGGAGGGAACGACGCGGCTTGAGTGGGATGAATCTCGCCGCGAAGCGTGCGGGCCATCAAGGTGGCCGCTTCCAGACCCCGTTCCCGCTGATCGAGATGGGGGTTCGAGCGATACGCCACCAACGCGTTCGTCGCCTGGATCATCGCGGGCGAGAGATTCGCATGTGCGTCGAGTGTCCCGAGGATCGGCAGGGACGTGCCGACCCGTCGCCGCAACTCGGCCAGCCAATATCCATCGGCATCGCGATGCGTCTCGCAGACCGTCGCGCCGTGAGGTGCGACCAGGAGACCATCCAACTCGCCGGCTGCGTCCAACGCCGTGAACATCATCGTCAGCAGGTCGTCGAACGCGTCCGATGTGATCGCGCCGTACGGCATTGCCCGCGCCGCGAAGATGGGAACGGCTGCGATTTGTTCCCGCGCCAAGCCCGCGAAGAAGCCGCCCACCTCATGGTGTGTATCGGCCAAGCGTTCCCGCACCGACTCGCCAGTCACCAGAAGGTTTTCGCGGAAGTGTTCGAGCGTGGTCGGTTGTGCTACAAACGTGTTCGACTCGTGCAACAGGGCGATGATACCAACTCGGTGCCGAGGCATTCGCGATCACTTTCCCAAGGTTTCGAGAACCTTCGCTGGCTGGGGGTGGCTGGCTGGGGGTGGCGTGCTGAGCAGTCGATGTAACCTTAGGCGTTCTTCTTGCTCCCGTCCACGGACCAGAGTCGTCCTGAAGACCAGGGGAACGCGTCGCACAAAAATTCGCGAAAAAACGTGATGCGTTGCGGGGAAACTCGCGATAGAATGCTCGAAACCTAAACCGGGAGGCGAGACGTGAAACTCATTCTTCATCAGCGCGAAGACATTGCATATGTGGCTCTGGACGGTCGGCTGGACGCCGGGGCTGCGGAAGAGCTGGAACAAACTTTTGCGGAAGCCGTGACGGCGCGGGGCCTGCCGGCGGTGGTCGATATCTCGGGCATCACGTTCATGTCATCGTTGGGCATCGGCTTTCTGTTTGCCCACACCAAGCGGCTCAAGAAGGCTGGCTGCAAACTCGTCCTGCTCAATCCCAAGGGCATGGTCGAGGCCGTCTTGAAGACGTCGAAGATGGACAAGGTGATGCCACTCTTCTATGAGTTGGAGGCGGCGATTCGAGCCGTCGGGGGCGATCCGACCATCGTGAGTCATTCGAGTACAGCGTCCGACGCGGCCGTGGTGGAACAGAGTCTCACTGCGGCTCCAGCCGCTACACCCGACAACATCTTGAAGCTGTCGATCATCAACGAGATGTCGGAACTTGAGGGCTTGTATGCGACCGTCAATCAGTTCCTCGCCAAACATAAGGTGCCTTACCGCTCCGGATACGCCGTGAATCTGGCCATCGAGGAGTTGGTCGTGAACGTCATTCGCTACGCTTATGTGGATGACGACCAACACACCATCGAAATCGGGCTGGGAATTATCGACGAACAGATTATCCTCGAAATCCGCGATGCCGGACGACCATTTGATCCACGCTCGGCACCACGTCACGACGCCGATGTGGAGGACTTGCAAGTCGGCGGTTTGGGACTGACGTTGGTGCTCGATATCGTGGATGCACTTACCTATCGCCGCGAGGACGACAAGAACCGCGTGCAAGTCGTCGTGCATCTGCGTGCCGAAGAGGGCGGCGAGCTATGGAGCGATGTGCATGATGGCGTCCGCGCGAGTCAAGCGTAACAACGAGCGGCTCGCGTTTCCTCAACCACGTCGTTCGAGTAGCACGATCGACGTATCGTCCTGCCGACCGCTGTCGCCCGTAAACTCGCTCGACTTTGCAAACAGTCGTTCGAGTGTTTCCTCTAAAGTCAGATCGACGGATTCGGACAGCGTTCTCATAATGCCAGCCATGCCGAAATGATTTTCGTCGTCCCCCTCGGGAAACGCTTCCTCCAGTCCGTCCGAGAACAGCAGCAATCGGCAATGGTCGGGAAGCTGGCACGTATACGTATCGAATTCCGCGTCTTCGTCCACGGCCAGCGGCAGGCCACCGGCGTCTTGACCGGCAAGCGGTTCGATCGTGCCTGTCGACAGATCCTGTAGCAAGGGCGGCTGATGTCCCGCGGCGGACCACTGAAACGTCTGGGTGGCGGGGTCCAGGATGCCATACACCAGCGTTATGAAACCGCCCTTCTCGGTGACAATCGACTGATCGCAGAGCCCCTTGTTGATTTCCTCGACGAAGTGGGCCGTATTCTGGTACTCGTGCCTGCGCATCATGCGGACCAGCGTGTGCATAGTCATGATCGATAAACACGATTTCATGCCGTGCCCCGCGGCGTCGCCCACCAACAGCGCGAGTCGGTCATCACCCAGCGTGAAGACATCGTAATGGTCTCCGCCGGCCATGGTCACCGGCTGTCCTCCCACGACGCGGATTTGAGCGGGCTCATAACGAGCACAAACGTGGTAACCGCTCGGTGCGACCAGTTTCTTGGGGAGCACGGAAGCTTGGAGTTTGCGAACCGATTCGATCTCTTCGCGCAGTCGTTGAGTCAGAACTTTGTCGCGCGCCGCGCGCACCGCGTCCAGCGTACTGGCCAAGATCGCCCGCAGCATGAACATGTAGTCGCCACCTTGATCGCGGGTCACGTAGGCACTCATTCCATGGGCCATGAAACGCACCACGCGAAAGACATCCGCAGGCTGGCAGGCCCCGACGACCGGTGCCTCGGGATAGTGCTCTCGCACGAGCTCAAACAGGGCAAACCCGGCTTCCGGATCCGGCAGGCCAATGGTCATCAACACGATATCGATGGGTTGGCCCGACTCGATCGCGGCGCGGAACTCCGCAGGCGTTGTCGTCATGGTCACCTTATTGTCGTCGACGCCCAAGTACATCGCGATCAGTTCGGCTTCCGCCTCTTTGTCCCAGACCGCTAGAATCCTCATCCGTCACCTCAACGTATTGCCGACGACCGCTGCTATTCCCGACTGCGGGAAAGGCAGCGGTGCCACGATTCAATGTTCCGCAACCTTAACGAAGTGCTCACCGGAATGCAACGAATGCTCGCGCCACCCTCTTTATGCCGTTGCCGCGGTCGGCTTGCTCGATGAAGTAGCAGCTAAGACATGCTCTGTAAGGCCGCCTGCACCGGCGGCACGGTCGAAGCAAGCGCTGCACCGATGGCGGCGATCATGCCTCGATCCCCCTCGCCGGTCCATTCGTCCATGAAGAACTTCTTGAACTCGATGGAAAGCACGACTCCGTGTTCCGGGAACTGCTCGTGAATCCAGCGTGGCCAATGCCCGCCCAGGAACTTCACGTTCTCGCGGACATCCAGCTTGCCGCCCGGAAAATCAAAGTCGCGTAGCGCCGCCAAGAACGTATCGACGACCGGACTCCATCGCTCACGCTGCATGGTCCCCGTCCCGATGTTCACTTGGGGATTACCCGCCATGTCCGCCACAGGACCAGCGGGACCCTGACGACGATGGTTATAACTGTGCAGGTCGTAGACCACAAAGTGGCCGTATTCGCGTTGGAGCCCGGTGAACAGCTCGTGCATGTGGGCGTAGAATAGGTCATATTCGGCCAACGAGCGCTGAAACAATTCAGCATCGGGAGCGTCTTTCCAAACCGTCAGCCCCCAGGCATCTTCGGGAACACGATAGACGGCTTTATCGCGGGGGCGATTCAAATCCACCTCGAAGCGAGAATGCGTTCCGATCACGCGGGTCGGCGCGATCTTGGTCCATTCCGCAGTAAAGGGATCTTCCTCGCGCAGCCGTTGAGCATCGTCCAGCGCCAGGGATTGCGCCACCTCGGGTCGCGTGGCATGACCATCGTGAATGGCCGTCGCCACGACGGGTCCTGAGCCGACTTCGAGTCGCCAAATCGCTGAGTCCGTGTCCGTGGTCGGTTGCATTTCACGATCATAACGACGGACGTCCGTTACGAATACGACCAGTCGTCCTTGATCGGTGAGCCTATCAATGGCATGCGTCCAACTTCGCTTCGCTATCCCAATGGGCGTTTGGTACACTACACCGACTTGGGCCTTGGACCTAGCACCGTGGTCGTTAAAGAGACCACAGAGAGGGGGGAACTTGCACCGCTTGGTCGTTGTTTATGTTGTTCTCTGTCTCATTGTGGGACTTGCTGTAATCGCAGGTGCGTTTTGGCAGTTTGGCAA
>JBGTHH010000114.1:0-4251 GCA_041746275.1 Pirellulaceae bacterium
CCAGGGCCGTTCACCAAGGCAATTTACGCCACCGGTACGGGCGGGAGCCTTGGCTCGTCTTGGCCGCACGCACCGGTGGCGTAAATTGCCAAACGAACAACGGGCCTGGGGATGCAATGGGTAGGCAAACTCAACCACGGCGTAACGCCGTAGAGATAGTCTCAGTAAGCCGACTCGCACCCTCCCAACTCTTTTTTCCAGTTGATTGAATTCTCCACAAATTAGTTATGCGATGCCACACCGCTACTCTTCAGAGAGTCGGCAGTACGAGACGCGGACGACAAACTTCGTAGCACAATCATGTGCCGACAAGGCCCGTTGCGAATTCCGTATTGCCGAAAATGTCCGCACAGACACTTCCCGCGGCGAATGCGACCGTCCAGATCGATGACAATCTCCACCGGCGTGGACTCCACCTTACCCGTCACCAACGCTCCACGTTCGGTACGCTCCATCGATTCCATCGTCGCGTTGCTGGTCAGCATCAGGTGTCGCGCTTCGCTGAGTTCCGGGTTTTCCGGCCCGAGCTGTGCCTCGTCGAGCGCCATCGGCATGATTTGACGGAAGCGATAGACCTTGTTTGGCAAATCGTGAATCACTTGTCCCGCGAAGGCCAACCGCCGCAGCGCTGCCGTTGCCGCCGGTGCCGAGGCTAGTGTCGCGGCTTGCACCTGAGCAAGCGACATCGATCGTTTTTCTTGCAGCACCTGGTGAACGCGGCTTAATAAGCCTGCGGTAATCGTTGCCGACGGAGCAAGTAGATCGAGCGCCGATCCGCGTGTCCAATCATTCGTTGTCCAACCCGAAAGTCCCAACGTCAAGTGCATCTCGCCCATCAGGGCCACCCAATAACTAGGCAATCCGGTCCCCAAGAGTTGTACATCGAATCGCTCCGCTAAGGGTAGCAGCCGCGCCAGGACCAACAACCGCCGAGCGCCCCAGATGCGAATCGGTTCCGTCGCGGGGCCAGTGTAAACCGTCCCATGCGAAACAATCCGCTGCTCCCAAGGCTCAAGCACAATGGTCGGCGGCAAGCCGGGCAGGAGTTCGAATCGCACGGCGCGCGGGCTCGCCTTCGCTTTGTGTCGTTTGAGGAAGGCCAAGATCGAATAGACCGCCTCCCGCGACAAGCTGACCGTCAGGCCCGGCATTCCCATTGCCTCTTGCGTGGTCATGAAGCCCCGTAGCCAGCCCCCCGGCAAATCGATTTTCTCCTCGCGGTATGCGGGCGCTGCGCCGGTCTGGACCTCGAAACCCGTTGGATCGATCACAAAGCGAGTTGCCCGATACGACCGCAGCGACTGAAAGTGATGGTAGAGGTCCCACGAGTAATCGACGTTGGTCGTGCCCATTTGCACGGCGGAATCTTTCCCAAACCCTTCGCGCGAGACACTCAAGCAGCCGTAACTCGATTCGTCGGCCGAGAAGCATTCGAAAAAAACCACATCGTCGGCCACGGTAATCACCGGGTCGCAGGGCATCAACCAACGCCAAAGTTCCGGATCTTCGCGGCGCAGTAAATCGGCCAGCTTGAATCGTGCATTCCAATAGCGCTTGCGCGTGCGCTCGAAGAGCTGCTCAAAACCAGGAGGGGCCGGAGTCACACTTCGCTTCTCGGCGAGGTCTTTCTTCGCACGCTCCAGTTCGCGCCGGTACATTGCCTGCCTGGCTGCTACCTGCTGCTTCTTCCATTCCTCATAAGCCGTCTTGTCCCGGGGTTGGTATCGCAGGTCATTAATCACCACGTCGTGCAGGGCGCTCATCGCTTCGCGAAAGCGCAATGGATGGAGCAGTGGAGCGTCGAAGCTCACTTTTTCCCGAGTCAGATTGGGCATCATCGAGAGCGTCCGCTCGTTGCCCGTAGACGATTCGAGGATCGCACTGCGTCCGAGATAGGCAAAGCTGACTTTCATGACGCCGCTTCCTGCGGCAGCAACCGCAATTCGGGAATAAACCGCGTTAGCGTCGCTTCGAGTTCTGGCCTGACCGAAACGGCCGAGAGGATTGCGGCCAAACCCGCACGAGCCTCAGGCGGCCTTACTGAGCGGATCGCCACAGCCAGTACCGGAAGCAACCGCTCGGCCCGATCAGGGTCGTCCGCAATCGCTTGCGAAATCTGCCGCAGCGCGGTGAGCTTAGCTCGGCCGCCGCGATGTACGCCCAACAGCACCATCGTCCACACCGCTGAAAGATCCTGGCTCGCGAGCGCGGTGGGGACTTTCGTGCCGCGCGACCGCTTGTTCAGTTCTTGTACCAGCCGGATCCGCACATCGTCGTACGGACTCTCCAGGAGCCTGCTCCAGAGGGCCGCATCGCCATACCCGGCAGACGTGGGCGTCAGCCAGGCCCAGGCACCCTCGCGCACTTGTGCGTTGAGACTGTCGAAAAACGGACTTACCTCGTCCACGTGGTACGACGACGGGGACCCAAGAATAGCGAGTGCGTACTCGGCAACTTCAGCGCCGACCGCATCGCATTGCAGATTGGCCAAGCGTCCTATCGTCACACGATCCTGCGGGCTGGCGACCGACCGGTTGCGCAGTAAAGAGAATCCCAACCGTGCCACCGGCGTGGCTCGAGCACAAGTGAGCGATACGCACTGTTCCAAATTCAGCCGATCGGGGCTAACTCGCCGACTCATCGCATCGCAGATCGTCGCCAAGGCCGTGACGCTACGAGTCTTCAGTAATTGCAGCCATGTGGTAATCGGCCAACTATCCAACCCCGGCAGCGTTTCCAACAGGCTCGCGGCGAACTGCTGCACTTCTTGATCGACGTGATCTAACAGGCCAATTAATTGCTCTGCGGTGATCGCCTGCAATGTTGCGGCGTGATCTCGCATAAGCAACTGCATCGTCCAGACCCGCACCAGTCGCGAATCGGCTTGAGTAATCAGCTTTAGTAACACGGCGGCCGACTCGGGCTCTTTCCAAATCGCTTCAAACCGTGGCGCGGCCGCCAGATCGCCCAGCGATCTGCCATCGACAACTTCGACGTTTGTACGCTTGAAGTGAAGTGCGGGACTGCGACGGAAGGCCAGTTGCATTAAGGACCAGTTGTCCAGGATGTTCTCACCCCTGGCCACGTCGTCGTCGCGGTAGAGCGCCAGCGCTCGGGCAACCGCCTGAGCGTATTCCGTCGGCCGCTGGAAGCCCATCAGGCGAAAGTATCGACAAGCTCGGCGGCGCAGGTAGCCGCGCGTTTTGTACGAGAAGAGCCGACCGCCTTTAGGAACGGGCGAATTGCCGGGAAAGCTGATCGTTTGGCCCGTACGAGGATTCCTGGTTTCGCGCGGGTTCGCTGCCGCCAGGATCTGATTGCGCGGGGCGTACAGTTCTTCTTCCTGCCACGATTGTCGCGTCTGAAAGTTGTAGCGAAAGCGCGTCCGCCGTTGTCGCCGCACCAGGCGATCGAATGCGACCAGAAACGCCGCCATCAACGCATCGTCCCGATTCGCCTCGGCTTGCTTGAAGAGCCGTTTGACGACCGGATGATGTCCGGGTCGATCCAGGGGCAAGGCCAGGTATTTGAAGATCTGTTCTCGCGCCCAAGGGCGGGGATCCTTCTTCCATCGGTCCGCGAGCCCAGCCAGATACTTGGGCGATGTTAGCGTCCGTACGCGGTCGACAAATTGATCGTCTTGGGAGGCGAAGTTTTCGTCCACCAGCAGGCTTGACACTTGGCGGTCGTTTGAATCGGCGACCATATGCACGCTCAATTTCGTCAGGCAACTGAATGCTCGTGATCCGCAGCAAATCCACGACGATGGCAGCGGTAGCGTAATGTACTTTTCCGCATACTGTCAATCACCAATTTGCCATCCACGCTTGGGACTCGACCGGAGTTGACGATGGATTGAGCCATCCTATCGGCCAATTGCCTAAACGGTAACAAGGCGTCGGCTATCGGTTTGCCGCCGAGTGAAATCGGCTTGTGAACCAAAGACCCGCCTGCGGAACGTCTCGATCGTGGACGCGATTATGGCAGTCGGTAGACGCGAACGGCTCCCGAGCGAGTGAACACGGCGAACTGCTTCAAATGTGCTGTCGGCAGTACAGCCAAGGGCGGGTCGCTCAATTCGCGCAGCTTGGCGATCCGTTGGACGGAATCATCGTGCGTGCTGTAGACCTCGCCACCCGCTGCGGAGACGGCGACGAGCGCGCCGCCTTTGGTGAAACACATCACAAAGTCGTTCAGGTCCTGTCCGAAAAGCTGGGCATCGCCTCCGTCGCCTCCACGCGGCCAGAGCAC
>JBGTHH010000115.1:0-3310 GCA_041746275.1 Pirellulaceae bacterium
GCAAACTAGCTCGCATTGCCCATCATCCGCAGAGCCAAGGACGGCCAAGCCTTTCGTATCGCGTTTTGGGGTCGGCATTCTAGGCGGATCGATCGAATTCAGAAACCGCAACCGCCCCCGTAATTCTCCTACTTTGATGAGTTGATAACCCCCAGCCGGTCTTTGTCCTTTGCGTAGCTCGAAAAAGCCGTAACCAAAGTGAAAACGCCCGTTTTCGTTCGTGTTTCCTGATAGTAATCGCCGTTGTCATCGACTAAAATTACCAGCCTGGAGATATGAGTTTGCAGGTAAGTGCTTTGAAAACAGGTGGTTGACGAAGACAGGGTGATTTAGATGTGTTTCTCAAAGTGCCGAGGGGATGTCTCGAAAACATCGAGTCGACAATCCCGTTCGTCCCGACGTCGAGGCTTTAGGGTCGCGCCGCGAATCGAAGTCTTGGAACCTCGGTGCCTATTGGCAGCCGACGTGATCTTGGAGTGGAACAACGTCATGTTGACCGCCAATGCCGCAGATCACTCGCGCGCCGCCCCCGAGCAAGGTGGGCCGATCCTGACGGCCCGGGCCTTTGCCACCGTCAGCGCCGCGATGTACGACGCGTTTAACTCCATCGAACGGATGGGCGCGCCCTTCGTGATCCGAGCCAAAGTCCCTGGTGAAGCCGATCGAGACGCCGCCGTCGCGCAGGCCGCTCACGATACTTTGCTCGCCCTCTTTCCCAGCCAGCAAGCCCGCTTTGAGACGGCGCTGCAAAACACACTTTCCCGAGTTCCGGATGGACCAGCGGAAGATCAGGGCCGGCTCGTGGGAGCCGCCGTGGCGCAGTATGTTCTCGACACGCGGGCCGACGATGGCGTCAGCGAACTGATGAGGTTCAATGACGAATATCAGCCCCAAAAGCTGCCCGGGTTTCACGATGTCGACCCGTTGAACCCTGAGCAGGGATTCTATGCCCCCGGCGCGATGCATGTCGCTCCCTTTGTGGTCGCGGATCTCGATCAATTCGCGGCGCGTCGTTTGGATGATGGCACACCGGAGGGGCGATTGGAATTTATGGCGAGCGAGGAATATCGACTGGCCTTTGACGAGGTCTTTGCGCTTGGCGGCGATGGCATCACGTCTCCGACAACGCGTACTGAAGAGCAAACGCACATCGGAATTTACTGGGGCTACGATGGACGGCCTGGTTTGGGTACGCCACCGCGACTTTATAATCAGATCGCTCAAACGATCGCGATTCAGCAAAACAATTCCGTGGCGGACAACGCGCGGCTCTTCGCGCTGCTCAACATTGCGCAAGCCGATGCCGGGCTGACCGCTTGGAACAACAAGTACGATGACGACTTGTGGCGTCCCGTCATGGGGATCCGACACAGTGCTGCCGATGGAAACCCAGCGACCGTTGGGGAGCCGGATTGGGTACCTCTGGGAGCTCCAGCCAGCAACCCGCGACCGGGAGAGAGCAATTTTACGCCCCCATTTCCCGCGTACACCTCGGGGCACGCCACATTCGGTGCTGCGGTGTTTCAAACACTGACGCGATTTTACGGCAGGGATGACATTCCGTTCTCGTTCGTCTCCGACGAGTTGAACGGGATGACGCTCGATGCCGACGGCTCGGTACGCCCCTTGGTGGCGCGCACGTTCAACAGTTTCTCCGAGGCTAAATTCGAGAACGGTCAAAGCCGTATCTACCTGGGCATTCACTGGGCCTTTGATCGCGATGACGGCATTCAGACGGGCAACGAGGTGGCCGACTATGTCTTCGACAGCATGATGCGGCCAAAGTCGCCGATTACCGAACCACTTCGTCACAATGCCTTTGATCCTCACGACGTGAATGATGACGGAGTCTGCTCGCCACTAGATGTCTTGCTGGTGATCAACGTACTGAACGAGCATACGCACTCGACAGACTTCGTCGATGTGAACAACGACGGGCTGATGAGTCCGATTGACGCCTTGTTGGTAATCAATCGGCTCAATCATCCACACGAGCCGGCCCACCACGGCGAAGGTGAAGGGATCGTCGGATTTACAACGTTCGTCAGCGGGGCAGAGACGCCGGAAGTTGTGTTGATTTCCCACAGTTCAAACGAGCGGATCGAGACCCGTCGCAGCGACCTGACAGCAACCCAGACACCCAACGAGCGTTTCATCGAGCCCCGCATGGTATCCGTCCTCCGGTCGACGGTTTCGCAACGCCCAGCCGTCTTAACGCGGTACAGTGAGCCGGTTGATCTGATGACCGATCCCTGGTCGGACTGAACTTGAAGCTCGTTGCCAACTGGTTCCACTGCTGGGCACTCACGACGCCATCAACTGCACCACCGCCTCCGCCGTCGCCCGATTCGTCGCCAGCGGCACTGAATGCACATCGCAGACTCGCATCAATGCCGAAACGTCCGGCTCGTGGGGCTGAGCGGTCAGCGGATCGCGAAAGAACAGCACGGCCTGAATCTTGCCCTCGGCCACGCGCCCGCCGATCATCAAGTCGCCGCCCTCGGGGCCGTGCGCAACGCGTTCCACATCGAGGCCGAGCTCATCGTGGAGCAGTTTACCCGTGTTGCCCGTGGCAACCAATTTGTAGTGGCGAAAGAACTCGACGTGCTCGCGAGCAAACTCGAGCAACTCGGCTTTCTTCTTGTCGTGGGCGATAAGGGCGATCATCTGTGGCCACCTTTTTCCGAGTCAGATTTCCATACGTGTGAAAGTTCGCCGCATTACTTTTATACTCAACAGTCTCGACAGCGGTAGATCCGTAGTTCTTCACCGGATCGTGTCAGCGAAGATGCTCAACTCGGAGTTGGATTCTGTCTGGTTTCAAGTCTTACTACAAATCCATCCCCGCACCATGCACTCGCAGCCACTCTTTCCGTTCGTTGTAATCCGGTAGCTGCTTATCGACCTCGTTCCAGAATTTCGCGGAGTGGTCGGAGAAGATCAGGTGGGCTAGTTCGTGGACCACGATGTAGTCCAGAATCTTCGCCGGGGACATCATGCACTTCCAATGAAATTTAAGGTTGCCGCCCGGTGTCCACGAGGCCCAGCGGGACTTGAGATCAAGGATCTTGACGGACTTCGGCTCGACATCCATGCGGACCTTGAAAAAATCCACTCGCTCGTTGATCCGCACCAGCCCTTTATCCCGGTAGAAATCCCGAAAGGCGGCAACAGCCTTGGCCGCAGGTCGCAGATTGGCCCGCAAGCAGAAGTACCCGTCCTTGAGCAGTAACGGCTCCTCCTGCTTCGGCAGGAGCTTCAACCGATAGGACCGACCGAGGTACAAGAACCCCTCGCCGTTCACGAATTG
>JBGTHH010000116.1:0-9415 GCA_041746275.1 Pirellulaceae bacterium
CCCGTGGGGCTGGCTCGCAGTTCCGACTCGATGTCGGCCACCAAACGTTTGGCGGAATCGGCTTGTA
Organism: Pirellulaceae bacterium; assembly: GCA_041746275.1. Lineage (GTDB taxonomy): Bacteria > Planctomycetota > Planctomycetia > Pirellulales > Pirellulaceae. Next base: position 68 of record JBGTHH010000116.1, read on the forward strand.
GTTGATCGGTCAATTCGCGAAGCTTCTCCGGACTGGCCAACGTCTGCTGGAGATCGAGCAGTGGCTGGCGCGCCTCCTCGATCGTAGTGATGACTTCGCCGAGTCCCTCGTCTAACGCTCCCGTGATCTCGTCCATCGCTTCGTTGAATTCGTCTTCGGCTTCCTTCTGTTGTTCTTCCCGCTCCTTGGCTTGATCTTCCGATAAGTCGGACGGCGAGGTTTCGCTATCGCCGGTCGGCGTGTCGCTAGACTGTCCCGAGACCAGCGGATCTCCGACCACGTCCTTGAAGGCCGCAGTGGCGGCTTTTCCAATGGTAGCGAGGACCAATTCGATGGCCGGCGGATCCTGTTGGAGATACTCGTAGATCTTCGAGCCATTGACCTTCAACATGAAGGCGTGTTTCAGGCCTTTGCCCACGCGAGCCGCGGACTCGTTGCCGCCAATCGACAAGGCGTTTTCAACTCCCGCCGCGAGCTTTTCCAGGGCACTGTCCACCCAGCCCTGCTCGCGTTTCATCAAGGCTTCGCCGATCTCCCGCGCATTGACCACCGACGTGAAGCCAGCGCGGACCCACTTCGCATACTCGGCGGCATCGCGCCCCAAGGTGGCTTTTAACGCGGCTTCCAGCGCGGCACCGACTTGATCGACAACTCCCTCGACTTCCTTGCCGTAGTACATGTCGATCGATGTCACCGCGAGCAGCCCGACTTGCTCCGTGATCTTGAGGATGTCGCCGGCGAGTTTCGCGACGTCGGTCACCTCCTTGGCGTCGGACAGTTGGCCCAGGATTCCGACGAGATCGCTGCCGATCTTCACAACGCTCTTGATCCCCTTGGTTGTGCGTTCGCGCAACTGCGTGAGCTCGGGATCTTCGGTTGCTTCGTCCGAAAACCCGCGTAGCGCTGTCTTGTATTCGTCTGATGCGCCGGTGAAGACTTGATACGTTTGATTGAAGCGATCGTCGACCTCGTTGTCGGGAATGATCTTTTCGCGCACGAGGGGATCGAACAGTTCGCGGCGAATCTCCAGATCGGAAAACAGCGGCTCGTCGTCCTGTACCGGTTTCTGTTCCCCCAGTAGCGAGAGAAACGCGGGATCGTCGGCGGTCGTCGTCGACTTCTGAAGCAGCGCCGCGTATTGTTCGACGACGCGTTCAATGGTGACGGCGCTCACCAGCCACTCGTCGGCGACATCTTCCGCGCTGCGCCCTTGAGTAATATGCTGTTCGTAAACCTTGGGCCAATCCTGGGGTCCGATCGAGCCGGTCAGTTTGTTGCGCAAGTTCGCCAAGGCCTCGCAACCAACGCGCAGCCGCTCCATTTCGGCCAGCGAGAGACTCTCGGCGGCGGACTGATGAATGTGGTGAACGGCGTCGAATTCCTCGTCGGGATTCCACAACTGCGAACCACTGAAAGCCTTCACCTTCTGGCCGTTGGTCAACGTTACCTCAAGCTCCATCAGGGCGCGGATCTTCGACTTGTTCTCGTCCAGCTTGGAACGAACCGCCTGCAAGCGTTGTTCCTTCTTCGCGTCTTGAGCGAGCCAAGCCTCGCGTTGATCGAGGCGTGTCTTTCCGTCCTGGGGAACCCACTCGGTGGTCACGGTTACTCCCAGCGATTCGATCGGCTTGGCACCGACCGCCTCCACCAACCAACGGAGCTGTCGTTCATCGAACTGAGCTGTCATGCCATCATTCCCAACGTAGGTGATTTATGGGGTCGTGTTTCGTGCCAAGTGGCGATACGGGAACTTAGGGACTGTCCCGAAATAGATTCCGCAGATCGAAAGTAGCGGTTGGGAGCAAGCCCACCGGCTTTGTGAGACCGGACGGCTTGCGCCGTTCCGCTAAAGCGGGAATTAATTTCGGGACTATTCCTCATTGGACGGTAACCAGCGCGAGTTCCAGATTTCGCAACGCTCGTAACAGGGCGAGTCGCGGCACTTTCACTCCAAAAGGATTCTTGGACAGGGTGAGTAAGAGCGGATCGGATTCGGCAAACTTGGTCCGTCGTCGCACGAGTTGCAGGGCCTGTTCCGCTTGCGACTTGTGGTCGGAACGACGTTGGTCGAGGATATTGGCGATGTAACCATCGAACTCCCCGCCATCGATCCCCGCCGAGACTTGCGAGAAACGCTGGACCTTCGTCAGCAGCTCGGAGGTGTCCGCGGACGGGTTGTCCAGCTTGATCGCCTCGCAATCCCGCTGTATCACCGCGACGACTCGCGCGGCGGCTTGGTTTACCGCCAGAATCGCATCGGCCCAAGGACGGCCCAGCCCCTTCAGCCCGTCGTTCATCTGGCCGGGCTCGAGCTTGTCGATCAGCGACCGACTCATTGCCACGGCCGTCCGCAAGGTTTCCATGGCCGTGAGGTAATCGCCCGCCGTCGCGGCCTTCTTCGCTTGGGCGAGAGTAGTGTTCACCGCATTCAAGCGATCGTCGCCAAAGCCCAAATAGGTCGCTAGTTGCATGCGGCCCAGCTTGGCATTGAGCTCCTTGTACAATCCGTCCGAGAAGTCCGCTAACGCCTGCTCGTACGCCAATTGCTGTTGGGCGAGTTGTTGGCGACGCAGGTTCTCGGCGTCGACGTGTTTGGTTTCGACATCGTCGAACTGTTGTCCGAGGGAGACATCGTCGGTTAGTAGCTTCATCAAATTCGCTTTGATCTCCACCAGCCGTTGCTGATGCTGCCCAGCGAGACTCACGTCTTCCAGTGACAACGCAAACTGAATATGCCGCTGAGCAACTTGCTCGTAGCTGCTCTGATATTCGTCGGGCACGGTCTTGCCAAGTCCCTCATACTTCTCCAACAGGCGTTCGAAGAGAGGTTCCAGTTCTTCGACCAGTTCGCTTACCTCCTGACGCAGGGTCTTAATCTGCCCAGCCCGGAGGATGGTGTCGTCCAGCGCGGTTTGAAACTCCAATAGCTTGGGACGCAGGGTCGAGGGATCTTCGGTGTGGACGACCTGAGCTAACTCGCCGCTGGTGAACTGATGCTCGGCCAGCCGCGTCGGCTGATACGCGGCCAAATCCTTCTGTGCGTTGGACAGCTTCGTTTTCAGTTTCTCATAAGTTTCCGCGCCCTCTTTAATCTCCGTGGGATTCGCGATGGCATGTTCAAATCGAAGCAGCAATTCGCGACGTTTTTGCAAGCCGATCTCGACGACGGCCAAGTTAGGGCTATCGAGATAGATGGCAAACTGATCGTATTCGTCGGAGATGCCGTTATAGTAGGACTCGGGAAAAACATCCTGCTTCTCCAACAGCAGGTTCCATTGGTCGCGAACTGTGGACCGCTCTTTCTGCAGTTCCTCGCGGCGCTGAGTGAATTGAGTGATTGTTTGATTGATCTTGACCGTTAGATCCTTGAGCTTCTGAGGCGCGAACGGAATCTTCACGCCGTCGTGCTTGTCGAGCAGGATTTGGAATTCTTTCGCCTTCGCCGTCAGTTCCGGACTGGTGGGACCGGCACACGCGGCCAAGCGGTCGAGTGCTCCTTGCGTCGTCGACTTTTCCTCCGCCCACGCTTTCAGATCCGCCTCGCGACGCTGCTGTTGCTCGTAGGCGCGAATCAGGTCGATCGTCGCATTGTGCAGCGTGGTCGACGACGTCAGCATCTTGTCGAGCGACAACTTGGCTCGCTCCAGTCGCTGTTTGGCGAGCTCGATCGACTCGGGATACCCACCCCACGCCTCAAGTCGGTTTTGGCGGACGCGTTGTCGAAAGCCTTCGGCCAATTGCGTCGCTTCCAAATACGCGTGGCCAGCCTCGCCCAGAACTTGGTAGGCGTCGTCGGGAGGAATCGGCCCGCGACGCTCCCGCTGTTTGCTGGCAACGGACTGGAGCACGCGATCCAGCCGTTCTTTCACGGCGTTGGCCAGCTCGAGGAAGGCGGCATCGCCATCCTGGAAAGCCTGCATTTTTTTCCGAATGGGGGCCTCGTAGTCCTGTTGTTCGCGGAGAACCTGTTCACTTTGGACGACGAACTTTTCGGCCAACGCGTAATCATGCACGCGATGCGCTACGTCGCTGGCGGCGTCGAGCAATTGTTGAATCTTCTGTCGATAAGGAGAATCGTCGGAGAGCTGTTCGGCCGCGGTTTTAATCAACGAGCGGCGGCTGTGGTCGTTCTTCCAGGCCGCCAGTTTCTCCGTCCAGTCCTGGATTTGTTGGCGGGTATCGACGGTCGCCAATTTCAGCGCGGCCGCGCCTGCGGTAAAGTCTCGACGTTTGTCGTGGTCACTGATCAGACCTTCCACGCGGACTTGTGCCTTTCTTAGCACGTCCGCATCGGCGACCGGTGCCAAGCGTTTGAGTTCGTTGAGTGCGAAGGTGCTGTGCTTCTCGAATAACTGCTTCTCTTCCGAAGTTGACAATCCGGAGAGTTCCGCTTTGATCTCCAGTTGGAGCAGTTCCAACTCGGCGGAGACGCGGCGGCTGAGATCGGCGTCGCGGTTCTGGGCAGCGGTTTTCGCTTCCTTCGAAAGTGCTTTGTAATCGGTACCCAGTCGTTGGAACGCCCCCGGATTCGCTGTGGCTAATGACTTGAGCGAACTGGCAACCGCTTCGTTACGCAAGTGCATTTGGCGGTCTTCGCTGTACGGAATGTAACCGCTGCCCAATACTTCGCGAGCTTTACCGCACCACTGCTTCGCTTTCTCGACCGTGGCCGAATCGACGGTCTTTCCCGGCATTAAGTCACCTGTTGTGAGTGATGAAGAAGGTCCTGGCGCGCGACGTTCGCGCCGATGGCCCCCAAGTGTACCAACAAGGCGAAGGGCTCGTAAATCGGCGCAGGCCGGAGCCGCGCCGGCGTGATCCAGTCGACGGCTCTGCGATGGTCAGACCTATCTCACGGCGAGTCGAAACTGGCGAAGATGTCATCGACATGTTGGGCGGTGATCGCGCGACGCTGACCGATCCCGAGCAATTCGTCGAGCAAATCGTCCGACAACCCGTCGACGTGGTTCAGGCCCAGCATGTGCCCGATCTCGTGTTGCAATACGGTCAACAGGTCATAGCCGTTTTGATCCACGGCGCGGCCGTCTTCGTCGAACTCGGCATCGTCCCAGGGAGTCGGATCGATGAACCAACCCCAACCGTTCGCGTCGCGATCGATGTGGACCACACCGGGAGTAGTGAGTCCCAGATACCCAGTCGGCAGATCGCTCACGACCACCTGGACGAACCGCAGTCGCTCGTCGAGTAACCCGCGATCGACTCCAGCCAGATTCCAACGGACGATGGCGGCTTCCCACAAGGACGCCACCACCGCATCGTCGGCGACGACGGCGGAGTGCTGCATCTCGCTCGGTGCCGGCTCGGCAGCCAACAGCGCGGACGTTTGCGCGGTGAGCGTGTAGGACACCGCTGGTTCAGAGGAATGTCCCGAGACGAGCAATAGGTATTCTCCCGCGGCAGGCAACACCACCGAGAAATCATCTCCCGCGCAGCTCCCGCTCAGGAACTGATTACCGGGACCGTACAGATCCAGCAGCACGGAGCAATTCGCGTCGCCGACAGTGCTGGTGAAATGAATCTCCTGCTGAGCGAAGCCTTCGAAGCGATAAGCGTCGAGACGAGTACCGGGTTGCAACTCGCCCTCGATTTGCGTATTCGTCAGCAGCACCGTGGCCATCGCGGCCTCTTGGATGCGGAAGGCGTAGTCGCCGGTCTCGCCGGATGAACCATCGATCTCAATGCGATACGTTCCCGCTTCGATCAACGTTAAAGGCTCGTCCTCATACCACCACCAATCGGAAGACAGGATCTGCAGTCCGCTCGGACTATACACGTTCATCCGCAGCGGCGAGGTTTCGCTGAGCACATCGGGAATGAGCCGCTGTCCCATGGTGCCCTGGAAGGTGAAGATATCGATCTCACCGGGCTCACTGATCGTCCCTTGGACGACATTGTTCAAATCGGTCAGCGCCGTGATCGTGGTTGCTGGTGTGGTGACCGTCAGGTCAAAGCTGACCGCCGAGTTGTAATTCGTAATCACCAACACAAACTCACCATCCACCGTTGGCAGCACTTCAAAATCGCGTCCCAGGCAGTTTCCACCGAGATACTGATTAGCGGCGTCGTACAGCGTGGCTCCGTTGCCGCACGTGATATCGGCTGTCGAACTGACGTACAAACGCTGATCGGCGGTTCCCGCGATCAGGAAAGCTGCGGCCTCGCGTGGAGCCAACGTGATCGAGGTGGGTGTGTCGAACTGCAACGACGGCCCATTCGCGACATCCAGCAAGCGGAACTGATAATCGCCGAGTTGATCGCCGTACGGCGTCAAAACCAGCCGGTATTGGCCTGTCTCCGGCAGGGCAAACAGGGAGGTGTCGTAGTCCGCACCGAGGAAGTAAAAGTACGGCAACAACTGACCGCTCGGCGCGATCAGTTGTACCTCGGTGAAATCAGAATTCGGATCCAAGGCGTCGTAAAGCAATCGCTGGCCAACTTGGCCGTGGAAAGTAAACTCGTCCCGCTCGCCCAATTCGCACAGCATCACATCGGTCGAACAGCCTCCCGTGGTGCCGTCGTAGCGAAATACCTTACCGCGCTGGGCATCGGCGACGAACAAGTCTCCCGTTGGTCCCAGCACAATTCCATTCGGGGCGATGAGGTGCCCACCCTTGGCGAAGTCACCCTCAAATGCGCCCGTTACGCCATCGAATCGCAACACGCGACTCGTGCTGGAACTCGCCACCAACAGATCACCGCCGGGTAGAAACACTAGGCCAAGTGGTGCCGAGAGCCCCCCGGAACCGGCCGGGATCATCGCCGATAGGAAATCGCCGGTCGAGCCATTGTAGCGCAGGACTTCATGGGTGCCGTAGCTTGATACATACAGGTCGCCATCGGGACCGAAGGTCGGAAAGTGCGGTGAATCGAGTCCACCACTCCCGGACGCCACAAACGTATCGATGAACTCGCCGGTGCCACCATCGAAGCGCAGAATACTGTTCGTGGGATGGTTGGCGACATATAGATTTCCGTCGGGGCCGAAAGTTAGGCCGCGTATGCCACTCAGCCCACCATCGCCCGCGGTAACGAACTCGCCCAGGAACTCGCCGGTCACTCCATCGAACTTGCCGATCAAGTGCCGATCGCGATCGCCGACGTACAGGTTGCCATCGGGGCCAAAGGTCATGCCCCAGATTGATTGAAAACTGGCTGTGTTCGCTGGTATGAAATGATCGATCAACGCGCCGGTTGCTCCGTCAAACCGATGTACACCCTGGCCAAATTCGCTGGCAACGTACAGGTGACCATCGGGGCCAAACACGAGATTGTGCGTAGATCCCAAACCGACAGACGGCTGGGTGAACTCAAATGTGCCACCGTAAACCGTGCCGAACGTCAATGCTGTGCTGCTGGTGGTGGGCGTGACGGCCGTGAAATGATAATCCACCGGACCGCTGTTCTGGCCTGCGACAAGCAACGCGTACTCGCCCGCCGTTGGCAAGGTGGTCTCGAAGTCGTGGCAGAAGCCCGTGGTTCCCGTAACGTACTGACCCGTGGGGTTGACCAAGGTCCAGGTTATGTCGGAGCTACAGTCGGCTTCGCCCTGCACGTCGAAATACAATCGCTGATTCGCCAGGCCGTTCACGCGATACAGTTGCGTGTGCTGTCCATCTTGGAGCGTGCTCGAAATGAAGGTATCCAAGGCGAGTTGCGGTGCGGCGACGAGGTCGAGGAGTCGGAAGCCGAAGTCTCCGGTGCCTCCATGATGACCTTCGATAATCAAGCGATACTCGCCGGCTTCCGGCAGCGTTAGCAGATCCGAATCGAAGTTGGACGACGAGGAATACAAAACCTGTCCCGCCGGACGAATGAAGTTGATGTGGCCGTTTGGCAAGTCACTTTGCAACGTATCGTAGTAAATCCTTTGCCCGACACTGCCGTTGAAGACATACTCGAAACGATCGCCTGGATCGCTGATGGTGCCGCTGATTTCGTCCCCAAAGGTACCCAGTGGCCCGCTGGTGGTCACGGCTTGATGGGCGCGGAATTGGTACTCGACGGTTCCGCTCTCTGCGGTACCTTGCACCACCAGGAGGTAACTTAAATCGTGCGGCAAGGTGACATCGAAGTCCTGTAAAGACCCGCCACCCGTAACATAGTGACCGTTATCCCCGCGATACAGATACCAGTCGGTGGCGAAATCGATTTCGCTGAGGCGTTCGAAGTAAACGCGTTGCCCGGCGTTGCCTTGAAAGCGATAGACGTGGGCTTCATTGGCGGGATCAAGCGTAGCGGAGGTCGTCGTCTCGAAGGCCAACGGTGTGGCCAGACCCGTGTCGTAGACTCGGAACGCGTAGTCGGCGGTTGCACCCTCGTGATTAATCACACCGATCAAATAAGTGCCCGTGTGGGGTAAGCGAACGGTGGTATCAAGATAGCTCTGCGTCACGTACTGGAAACTCAAATCGGGTCCCCACAGGCCGATTTCCACACTCTCGAAGTCGGTATCGAGGCCGTCAAAAAAGAGGACCTGGCCCGCCGCTCCCGTCCAACGATAGAAGTCGATCTGGTGTGTCGGCAAATTGTCGTTACTGGCCGTTGTTCCAGAAGCCAGCAGCGGTGCCGTGCCGAGATCAAGCAGCCGGAAACTGTAATCTCCGGGCTCCGAGGCGTCCGCGGTGACAATCAATTCATGGTTGCCACTGTGCAGAATGACCCAAGGGCTACGGTCCTGCGAAGCGCTCACGGGACCAAAGGTGGTATTACCGCCCTGCGGATGTCGCAGATCAACGGTGATGGAGTGAAAGTCGGATTCGAGCGAATCGAGATAGATAAGTGTGCCCGCCGTTGCATCGAAGAAATAACTCTCCGTCTCTCCGGCTGCCAGGGAACCCGAGAGTGTGACTCCTAAACCACTGTTCACGACCGGCAGTTCGGTGATGTCGCTGAGCAGCAATTCGAAATCTAACGCGGGTAAATCATTGAAGTCGCTGCGAACAAACAGCGTGTAGCTACCATCGACCGGCAACAGGACTTGTCCCAAGCCCGTGAGAGTGGTACCGATGCCCGCCGGGAAGGTTTGATTACCCGGGCCGAGTAACCACACGCTGGACTCGCTTCTCGAACTGGAGACGCTGTCCAACGTGATCCGCTGTCCCATGCTGCCCTCGAACCGGTACAGCAACATTTCCTGCGGAGCCAGTTGTCCAACAATGGAAGTTCCGACGGTGGTCGGTGATGTCAAAGTCGCTGTGGCTAGATCCAGCAACCGGAAGTTGTAATCACCGACGGTGTCGACATTGCCGAAGAATCGCAGGCGATGCGTCCCAGTGGACAACAGCGTGATGACGTCCGAATCGTAGTCGGTATCATGAAACCACAGCA